>NZ_AQOQ01000080.1:0-873 GCF_002888555.1 Alcanivorax sp. MD8A
ACGGTATGTCGTTTTCGGCTGATGGATTATCTGGAGCTTGTGGATAGTACGGGCCGCGTTGTCCGCGATGACAAGCGCGGTGCTATCTCTGCTCTTGCAGCTGGCGCTCTTGATCGTTTGGGAATCGATGAAGGGGAATGGCTGGCGCATATGAAACCCCGGAAGCAGCGACAGCCAGTGGCTGTGGGTTCTGTGTTGAGGTTAAAGGCTTACGCGCAGCTGACAGGGAGGAAATGGGTGGTGGGCCAGGGGGTGGCAACTGGCTCAGCTTGCCCTGCCTAGCAAGTGACACTAAAGTATCACTTTAGGTCTAATCTCAGGATATGCCCATGAAAGTTGAGCTGGTTACTAACCTCAAGCGGCAGGCAACCAAGATTCTTGCAGAACTGCATGAATCAAAGGAGCCGGTATTGATTACGGAGCATGGGCAGCCGTCAGCGTACCTTGTCGACGTGGAAGACTATGAGTTCATGCAGCGTCGACTGGAGCTGCTTGCAGGGCTCTCGCGGGGGGAGTTGGCCGTGCTGGAAGGAAGAACCTACAGCCAGGATGACAGTAATCAGGGACACGCATGAATTATGTTTCTATGTGCGTTAGTCGAACTATAACAACCTGACCCCATATCCCCTCACGGCCATGACTTTTGAAATAAAAAGATAATGAATGAGAAGAAACGATCACTACTCTCTAAATTGCGTTGGGATGAAGTAATCGGGGGCACGCATGAATTGGGGGATGTCTTACGGGGTTTGTGGTTGTTCTCTGATGTAGGTTGGTTTGAGTAGTCAGTAGTGTTGGGTGATGGATAAGCAAGGAGGCTTGTCATGACCCGAGCGCGTTATAGCCAGGTATCGCTGGATTCCACGTCTTACT
>NZ_AQOQ01000081.1:0-697 GCF_002888555.1 Alcanivorax sp. MD8A
GTGCCAGCTGGTGTGCAGTGTAGTCATTCTACATAAACAGCGGATGGCGCTGCTGGGCGGAACAACGGATCAGCCCTCCAGGTTGAGCCCTGACAGCGCTAACAGGCCCTAATCAAACAATCCCTTGAACCATTTCTTGATGCCCTTGCCGGACTGTTTCACGCTGCCGCAGCCATCAGTGTCTTCAGGAATGGACGCTTCCATCATCGGGAAGCGACGGGCGTCGCCACAACCTTCGGCACTGACACGCTGACCATCCGGGTTCATCCATACCCACTCTACGCCGTTAGGTGGGGTCTGCGACAGGCTGCGCTGGGGCAGCTTGCCCATCAACCTCGCCCACACTGGCAAAGCGCCGCTGGATCCAGTGATACCCGCCCCGGCATTATCATCACGACCCACCCACACGACCGCCAGGTGATTGGCCGAGAACCCGGCGAACCAGGCATCGCGGAAATCGTCACTGGTGCCGGTCTTGCCTGCCACCTTCAAATCTTTTGGCAAGTAGGCCCGTGCAGAACGGGCGGTGCCCTTTTCAACGACCTGTTGCATGGCCCACTGGGTCAGGAAGGCTGGCCCCGCCTCCACCACTTCGTCGGTGCTGACCGGGTAACGGGCCAACGGTTTGCCCTCTTTGTCCAACACATCGGTAATGGAGCGCAAACGGGTACTGAACCCGCCAGTGGCCAGCGGCTGG
>NZ_AQOQ01000082.1:0-572 GCF_002888555.1 Alcanivorax sp. MD8A
CAGGGCCTGTACCACGTACAGGGCTGCGTGAAGCCCGAGGAGATTGTCAGCACCGCTGCCACCATCCTGCTTGATGAACTCACCGACCGGGAAGCACTGACCGCGCCTACTGATGTCGCTCAGTTCCTGCAGCTGGCCCTGGCCCAGGAGAAGAACGAGGTCTTCTCGGCCATCTTCCTCAACAACAAACACAAGGTGCTCACTTTCGAGACCTTGTTCAACGGCACCATCGACAGCTCTGCTGTTTACCCCCGTGTGGTGGTGCAACGCGCTCTGGAGTGCAATGCCGCTGCCGTCATCTTTGCCCACAACCATCCCTCGGGTTGCAGCGAGCCCTCTAATGCCGACCGGCAGATCACCAAACGACTCACCGATGCCCTGGCACTGATCGATGTACGGGTGCTGGACCACTTTGTGGTTTCCCGTTCCGGCTACGTCAGCCTGGCCGAGCGCGGCTGGCTCTAACCCTGCCCTTTTGGGCATTCCTTCTTTAACAGGAGATTCACCATGGCACACCTTGTCGAAAACATGGCCTATGTGGGCCGTACCCCCTGGCACGGGCTGGGCAACCA
>NZ_AQOQ01000009.1:0-125858 GCF_002888555.1 Alcanivorax sp. MD8A
GGCCGCACCCGGAATCCGGGCGCGGCCTCATGCGTTGAAGTCACACCACTGTCGCTTATCGCGACACTGTTAACTATTCACTGTTAACTCCAAAAGGCGCGGATGCCTGCGACGCCCACTGCGCCATGCTCACGGGCAAGGCAGATGTCCTCCGGCCCCACCCCTCCCAGCATGTAGCAGGCAAGGGGCAACCCGGAGGCCCATTGGCCCGCTCTCTCCCAGCCCAGAGCGGGCTGGTCTGGATGGGTCGTTGTCGGGTTAACGGGTGAAATCAGTGCGCTATCCAGACCCAGGCTGACCGCTTTATCCAGCGCCTGCTGATCATGGCAAGCCGCCGAGACCACACCGGAAAAGTCGGGACGGCGGGAGCAATCCATCAGCACACTGGCCGGCAGATGCAGACCGAACACACCCTCCGGCATTCCCCCTGCCATACCGAGGGGAGAATCTGCCCGCAACCAGACGCGCACCCCGGCACGACGACAGGTCTCCAGAATGCGCTCGCGGGCAGGATGCTGACTCCAGCCGCGCAAATAGAGGCCGGTTTGCATACTGTCCAGACGCTCGATACCTGTCAGCAACGTATTCAGCTCAATAGTATCGGGCACAATGGCAAGGCACGGGGGGAGCAGAATTGCCGTCACCACTGGCTGGTTAGCCGCCGGAAACGACAGATCTGCCAGGTCACTCAAGGCAAACCAGGCAACTTGCTGCCCTTCCTTGCCCGTGGGCACTCCTCGCCACCCGGTCACATCCCTAAAATGCAGGGTCACGTGCAAATCAGGGTACTGATGCGCAATGGTCATAAAAGGAGAAGAGAGGGACGACTCCATGCCCAGCTCCTCATAGAGCTCACGAGCCAACGCCTCATCAAGCCGCTCCCCCGGCTCCACTTTGCCACCCGGGAATTCCCAGCGGCCGCCCTGATGCTTGTGGTCCGGACGCTTGCTGAGACAGATACGCCCATCTTCGCCACGGATAATGGCGGCAACAACGGTAATGGCGGGGGTAGGTTCAGTGCTCATTTGTCTGGGTCCATTCGCTCTGGCAGCAGCCGGGTTAATGTCGGAGCGTGCTTGCACGCGAAGCAGTGGACTGGCCGGCCCAGGCAAATTCACTCTCGCTTGCAAGCAAGCCCCTACAGGGCGATGAAGCCACAGCCTCTAGGTTCGGTATTCCGCGTTGATCTTCACATAGTCATAGCTGAAGTCACAGGTCCAGACCGTGCATTCGGCCTCACCGGCATTGAGTTCAGCACGGATGGAAATGTCAGGCTGGGCCATGACGGCCGCCCCTTTGGCCTCCTGATAGTCCTCCGCTACGCCCCCCTGCTCGACCAGCAACACATCACCCAGCCACACACTCACCTTACTAACGTCCAAGGCAGCAATGGGAGCGCGGCCAATGGCCGCCAGAATCCTGCCCCAGTTAGGATCCGATGCAAACAGGGCGGTCTTGACGAGCGGAGAATGGGCGATAGTTTCCGCCACGATACGGGCATCCGCTTCGCTATCTGCCCCCGCCACCGTAATGGCCACAAACTTGGTAGCACCTTCACCGTCGCGTACCAGCGCCTGGGCAAGCTCGACGAAGACCTCTTCCAGTGCATTGAACAACAACTGACTGCTGGCATTCAGCTCGGTGATTTCCGGCATCTGTGCCTTTGCCGTGCTGATCAACATGCAGGCATCGTTGGTGGAGGTATCACCGTCTACCGTGACCCGATTGAAAGATTTGTCCGCCAATGCCTTTACCCACTGGTCCAACAGCGGCTTGGCGATGGGAGCGTCTGTGGCAATGTAGCCCAACATGGTCGCCATATTCGGCTTGATCATGCCCGACCCCTTCGACATGCCGGTCACGGTCACAGGAACACCCGCCATCTCCACCCGGCGGCTGGCCACTTTCGGGTAGGTGTCGGTAGTCATGATGCCTTCTGACGCTCGGCCCCAATGGTGTTCATCCAGGTCGGCCAAGGCCATTGGTAACCCTTTCTCGAACGCCGGCAGCGGGAACTGCTCGCCAATCACTCCGGTGGAGTACGGCAGGATTTCGTCTTCCGCACAACCCGCTGCTTGCGCCAGCAATCGACAGCTGGCCAGGCAGTTTTCCATACCCTTCTGGCCGGTGCCCGCATTGGCGTAGCCCGTATTGATCATCAAATACCGTGGTGTGGTTGTTGCCAGTCGCTGCCTGGCCACCTGCACCGGTGCGGCGCAGAAACGATTCAGGGTGAACACCCCGCTGACACGGGAACCTTCCGCCAGTTCCAGCACAACCAGATCCTTACGGTTGGCTTTCTTGATGCCCGCTTCCACGGCCGCAAGCCGGATACCGGGAACAGGTAACCACTCAGTCTGTGTCATAACCCTTTCCTCAAAAAAACAGCTGCGAGCTACCAGCCTCCAGCTGCCAGACCAAAACAAAGAAAAGCACCGGCATTACCGGTGCTTTTGTCTTTACTCACAGCTGAAAGCTCATAGCTCGAAGCTGATTTATTCAATCCTGCCGTGACACTGCTTGTATTTCTTGCCAGACCCGCAGGGGCACGGCTCGTTACGACCTACCTTGCGACCGTCACGGACGACGGTTTTGGGTTGCTGGGCCTCGCCCTCACCCGCGGCCCCGGCCGTTCCATCAGTACCCGGCTCGGCCACCGCCTGCATTTTCATTTTTTCTGCCTGACGCTGGGCCTCTTCCTGGCGCTGCTGCTCCATACGTTCCAGCTCATCATCACGGCGCACCTGGAAACTGTGTAACACGCGAATCAGCTCGTGCTGAATCTGGTTTAGCAGGGTCTGGAAGAGCTCAAACGCTTCTTTCTTGTACTCCTGCTTGGGATTCTTCTGGGCGTAACCGCGCAAATGAATCCCCTGACGCAAGTGATCCATGCTGGCCAGATGTTCTTTCCAGTGCCGATCCAGAATCTGCAGCATTAGATGCTTTTCGATACGACGCAAGTCCTCGACGCCGATCTCCGCCGCTTTACGTTCATAGTCCTCTTCCAGATTCTCCACCAGCTTCTCGACCACCCCATCGATATGGAGCTGGTTGTCCTCATTCAACCATTGGCCGACCGGTGCATGACTCTGGAATTCGGCTTCGAGCATTTTTTCGAGACCAGGGATGTCCCACTGATCCTCCACGGAGCCCGGCGCCATATAATTGTGCACCACTTCCTGAACCACATCGTAACGGATGCCTTTCACGGAGTTGGTCAGGTCATCCGTCTCGAGAATCTGGTCACGCTGGCTGTAAATAACCTGACGCTGATCGTTGGCCACATCGTCGTATTCCAGCAGATTTTTGCGGATGTCAAAGTTGCGACCTTCCACTTTACGCTGCGCATTTTCGATTGCACGCGTCACCCAGCGGTGCTCAATGGCTTCACCGTTTTCCAGGCCCAGCGAACGCATCATGCCGCGGATGCGATCCGAGGCGAAGATACGCATCAGGTCATCTTCCATGGACAGGAAGAAACGGGTGTAACCCGGATCACCCTGACGGCCAGCACGCCCGCGCAGCTGGTTATCGATACGGCGGGATTCATGACGCTCGGTGCCAATGATGTGCAGACCACCTGCTTCCATCACCTTGTCATGGTTGGCCTGCCACTCTGCACGGATCTTTTCGGCCTGGGACTCGGACGGCTCATCCATGTGTTTGATCTGCTCTTCCGGGTTACCCCCAAGCATGATGTCGGTACCCCGGCCAGCCATGTTGGTGGCGATCGTCACCGCACCAGGGCGGCCCGCCTGGGCAATAATCTGGGCTTCACGCTGGTGGAACTTGGCGTTAAGGACTTCGTGATGAATCTTGTCCTGCTTGAGCCGCTTGGAGAGATACTCCGAGGCCTCAATCGTGGCAGTGCCCACCAGCACTGGTGCACCTTTCTCTACCGCCGTTTTGATCTCCTCAACGATGGCGTCGAATTTTTCCTGCAGGCTCAGATACACCAGGTCATTGGCATCCACCCGCACCATCGGCTTGTTGGTGGGGATAACCACCACATCCATGCCGTAAATCTGGCGGAATTCCAGCGCTTCGGTATCTGCCGTACCGGTCATGCCGCCCAGCTTGTTATACAAACGGAAGTAGTTCTGGAAGGTGGTGGACGCCAGCGTCTGGTTTTCCTGCTGAATGTTCACCCCTTCCTTGGCTTCGATCGCCTGATGAATACCCTCTGACCAGCGGCGGCCTGGCATGGTACGGCCTGTATGCTCGTCCACAATCACAATCTGGCCGCCCTGAACAATGTAGTCCCGGTCGACATGGAACAAGGCATGGGCTTTCAGTGCCGCATGCACATGGTGCAGCAGGGCAAGATTATGGGCTGCGTAAAGGCTCTCACCTTCTTCCAAAAGGCCATTGCTGACCAACAGGGCTTCGATCTTCTGATGGCCATCTTCGGTCAGTTCCACCTGCCGCTGTTTCTCATCGACGAAATAATCGCCTTCGTCTTCCTCTGTCTGCCCTTTCAGATTTGGCATCAACTTGTTGATGGCCATGTACAGCTCGGAGGAATCCGACGCCGGGCCGGAGATGATCAGCGGTGTACGCGCTTCATCAATAAGAATGGAATCCACCTCATCGACAATGGCGTAATTCAACCCACGCTGAACCCGGTCTTCCAACCGGAAAGCCATATTGTCACGCAGGTAATCGAACCCGTACTCGTTATTGGTGCCGTAGGTTATGTCGGAATTATAGGCGACACGCTTCTGCTCGGAGGGCTGCTGGGACAAGATCACCCCAACCGACAGACCCAGGAACTCATAGAGCGGACGCATCCAGTTGGCATCCCGCTCGGCCAGGTAATCATTCACCGTCACCACGTGAACACCATGGCCGGACAAGGCGTTAAGATATGCTGGCAGGGTCGCGGTCAGGGTTTTACCCTCACCGGTGCGCATTTCAGAAATTCGCCCTTCATGGAGGGAAATCCCTCCCATCATCTGAACGTCGAAGTGACGCATGCCCATGACCCGGGTTGAAGCCTCACGGACCACCGCAAATGCTTCAGGCAGCAACTCATCCAGAGTCCTGCCTTGCTGGAAGGCGTCGCGGAATTCTGTTGTTTTGTGCTGTAACTCGCCGTCAGTCAGATTCGCCAGCGCTTCCCCATGGCTACCGATCGCTTCCACCAGCTTCGCCATGCGCTTGAGTTCACGATCATTCTTGGTGCCGATAATTTTTTTTACGATGGTACCCAGCATAAAACTTCCGATTCAGTAAACAGTCAGGCCACTCCGTCACGTGCGGGAAAAACCGCCAGAACGAATTGTCGCGCACGCACGACCCCAGCGGACACGAGACGGACTCAGGCAAGGGAGCCATTCTAAACACAATAGTTTGGAGAGATAAGGTGGTATTCACGGTTATCAAGGCCTGCCCATGAAAAACGGCCCCTAAGGGGCCGTTTTCGCTGTCATTTCAGCGTCTTGCACGATAAATATAGGGCTGAGGGTTAACCTGGGCGCCATTTTTCAACACTTCGTAGTGCACATGCGGCCCTGTTGATCGTCCGGAATTACCGACTTTGGCAATGGTGTCCCCGGTCCTGACGATTTCCCCGGACTCAACCACCAGTTCCGCAGCATGCCCATAACGGGTGGTAATGCCGTTACCGTGGTTGATCTCCACCATTTTACCGTAACCAGATCGCTCGCCGGAAAATGTCACTACACCGGAGCCAGTGGCAATGATGGGAGTTCCCACCTTGCCTGCAAAGTCCACCCCCTTGTGCCAGGCCACACGACCTGTGAAGGGATCTGAGCGGCGACCAAAGCGGCTGGACATCCAGCCTTTACTAAGAGGGCGACCGGACAACCAGGTCTGGTCTTCAATCTGCTTGTCAGCGAGCAGATCTTCCAGGATCTCCAACTGACGTTCGCGCCGCTCCAGGGTTGCCGTCATCTGGTCCACAGCCTCCATAAAGGAAGGCAGCTCATAGCTGGCACCTTCATCCGCAGACTCCGGACCACCCAGCCCGGGGATGGTACTGAAATCGAACTCGTCGCTGCCCACATCGGCCACTTCTACAAGCCGCTCGCCCAGCGCATCGAGACGCACCAGCCGCGCCTGGGCCTGGGCCAGTTTCAGGGTCAGGGCGCGAAACTGCTCCTGGCTCAGCTGATCCAGATCCGCCAGCGCCAGCTGTTGCTCATGGAGCTGTTCGGCAAAACGCTCGGTCATCACCGGGGTGAATTCGGGCTGATCGCTGACATGATAGATGAGTTGGTAAGTGCCCACTGCCACCAGTACCGGTAACAGCAGAAACACCCCCGCCAACATCCACGGCCAATGGCGGGGGACAGGCAGGGTACGCGAATGGCCGCGCTTGCTGTTAAGGACTATGATATTCATAAATTCGTGTAACGCACCGGTAAAAAGCCGCTTATTTCGACTAAATTCAAATAGTTACGCCCAACTCTTTATAATCTTTTTTACAATTGGCAGGCTAGTCTAAGTAAAAGCCATGAGCAAGACAACTTCGCCCAAAGCCCTCCTCTCACTGCTCAGCGGTAACGCCACCCTGTCAGCACTGATGCGAGAGGCAAGAAAATCACCCTCCCAGGCCGAGCAAAACCCGCTCGATTGCCTACCCCCCGCCCTGCGCGAGCGGGTGACGCTGATCCGGGATCAACAGCGCTGGCTAGCGCTGGTAGAAACCAGCGCTACCGCCCAGCTGCTGCGATTCCATCTTCCTCGGCTCCAGCAGGCACTACCCGGCGAACAGGTAAAGATTGTCGTGGGCGGCAAACGTCAGCCCGGACTGTCTGCCCACACTTATGCAGGCAAGGCGCGTGCCAACATTCCCAGACTTAGCCAGGAAAGTGCCCGACACATTCAGGCTTTGGCTGACACTATCGAGGATGACGGCCTAAAGGCATCACTGGAGCGCCTGGCCAGCCGCGGAGAAAGCGACTAAACCGCCATTAAACTCGCGATCCAGGCTCACGTCCGTTTGAAAAATGCTGTCACCGTGTAAACGGTGAGGGTTGATGCGCTGAAATTGCGCTCCCGTCGTTGCGGGTAATGAACCTCCGGCATAGCGGAGAGAGGCCCGAAGGGTACCAGCCAGCGGCGGGAGAACCGCCGGCTGGTCACAGGGCTTCGACGTGTGGCGGCCTTATTCGGCTGCCAGCACCGGTCGCATGTAAGAGACAGGTGCGTCGGTGGCATCTTCGAAAGTGACCACCTCATAGGAGTCCTCCTGACGGAGAATTTCCCGCAGTAGCGCGTTGTTGAGGGCATGGCCGGACTTGTGGCCAATGAACTCGCCAATCAGGCTGTGCCCCAGCAGATACAGATCGCCAATGGCATCCAGCATCTTGTGCTTGACGAATTCGTCCTCGTAACGCAGACCGTCCTCGTTAAGGATCCGGTATTCATCCACCACAATCGCGTTGTCTACGCTGCCGCCCAGCGCCAGGTTCTGGCTGCGCAGGAATTCGATATCCCGCATGAAACCGAACGTTCGGGCCCGCGCCACTTCTTTTACGAACGAGGTCGTAGAGAAGTCGATGCTGGACACCTGGTTTCGGTCTTCAAATACCGGGTGATCGAATTCAATGGAGAAAGTCACCTTGAAGCCATCAAAGGGCACGAACGTTGCCGTCTTGTCCCCTTCCCGCACCGTCACTTCCTTCTTGATGCGGATAAACTTCTTGGCGGCTTCCTGTTCCTTGATACCGGCTGACTGCAGCAGGAAGACGAACGGACCGGCACTGCCATCCATGATCGGCATTTCCGGTGCGGAGAGTTCCACAAAGGCATTATCAATGCCCAGGCCCGCCATGGCGGACAGGAAATGCTCCACAGTACCGACTTTCACGCCATCCTGAACCAGGGTGGATGAGAGTGTGGTTTCGCCCACCGCATCGGCGGCGGCCTTGATCTCCACCACCGGCTCCAGGTCCACACGCCGGAACACGATGCCGGTATCAACCGGTGCCGGGCGCACAGTCATGTAAACCTTTTCGCCGGTGTGAAGGCCCACGCCAGTTGCGCGGATCACGTTTTTCAGTGTTCGTTGTCTGATCATCTGTCTGTCACACAGCTGCGGGTATCCTCGGGATACCGCTTTCCTCAACACAAAATTAGGGCGCAATTATACTGCAACTCCCTGATTTTGCACCAATGCCGCCAGACCGTTAGTCGGCCTGACGACGCAGGAAGGTCGGAATATCAATGAAATCCAGATCTTCCGCGGTGTTTACCGCCTGCTGGCCACGACCGCTGGCTGCCTGCTGAGCGGCGCGTTTGCGCTCCACAGCGGGACGATCCAGATCACTGTAGTCCACTCGACCATCAGCGGCGACAGGAGTCTGACGGCCACGCACCACTTTTAGTTCCTGCTGGGCAGCACCCAGACCGGTGGCGACGACAGTCACACTGATGTTATCGCCCATATCCGGGTCGATCGCGGTACCGATGATCACGTTGGCATCTTCACCGGCCAGCTCACTGACGATCTCGCCCACTTCAGAGAACTCGTCCAGCGCGATGGATTCGTTAGCGGTGATGTTGACCAGAATGCCACGGGCGCCGCGCAGGTCCACATCTTCCAGCAGCGGGCTGGAAATGGCCGCACGAGCTGCATCAGCTGCACGTTCCTCGCCACTGGCGGTACCGGAGCCCATCATCGCCGTACCCAGCTCGCTCATTACTGTACGAACGTCGGCGAAATCCACGTTGATCATCCCCGGACGCACGATCAGATCGGCAATCCCTTTCACCGCACCCTGGAGTACGTCGTTGGCCGCCTTGAAGGCATCCAGCAGGCTGGTGGAACCACCCAGAACAGACTGCAGTTTTTCGTTGGGGATGGTGATCAGGGAGTGAACATGCTCCTTGAGCTCCTCGATCCCTTCCTGCGCAGAGCGCATGCGCTTCTTGCCTTCGAAGGGGAACGGCTTGGTCACAACCGCCACGGTGAGGATACCCAGCTCCTTGGCGATTTCCGCCACGACCGGAGCGGCACCGGTACCCGTACCGCCGCCCATGCCAGCGGTCACAAAGACCATATCGGCACCGTCCAGCAGTTCGGCAATGCGATCGCGGTCTTCCAGCGCAGACTGACGACCGATTTCGGGGTTAGCACCCGCACCCAGACCCTTGGTCACCTGGCTTCCCAGCTGAATCACGGTCTTGGCTTGAGCATTACGCAGGGCCTGTGCATCGGTGTTGGCGCAGATGAAATCCACCCCCTCAACTCCGGAACGCACCATGTGGTCCACGGCATTACCGCCGCCACCACCGACACCTACCACTTTGATTACCGCGCCATGGGGCACGCTGTCTTCCAGTTTGAATTGCATGGTTGATCTCCCGTTTGTTGCTTCCCTGTTTACTTCATAACGTCACGTCGAATGTTCCGGTGGTGTTACCGCGGCCCGGAACCGCCGCTTGCGCTCATTGGCGGTGATGTCGCGTTTCCAACAACACCGCCTTAAAAATTGCCTTTAAACCAGTTCTTGAAGCGCTCCATCCAGTCCACCTGTCCGCCACCGGCCTGGGCGCGAGCACTGCCACCGTCTTTTTCCATACGCTGGCCGTACAGCAACAGGCCCACCGCCGTGGAATAGATCGGGTTACGCACCACATCGGTGAGCCCGGCGATCCCCTGGGGCGCCCCCAGGCGTACCGGCATATGGAAAATTTCTTCTGCCAGATCTACCGCACCTTCGATCTTGGAAGAGCCACCGGTGAGCACGATGCCGCCCGGGATCAGGTCCTCAAAACCGGAGCGGCGAATTTCCGCCTGCACCAGCGTGAACAACTCGTCGTAACGAGGCTCGACCACTTCGGCCAGATTCTGGCGGCTGAGGGTCCGTGGTGGACGGTCGCCAACGCTGGGCACCTTGATGGTTTCGTCGGCACCGGCCAGTTGGGTCAGCGCGCAGGCGTACTTGATCTTGATTTCGTCGGCATGCTGCTTGGGGGTACGCAGGGCCATGGCGATATCGTTGGTCACCTGGTCACCGGCAATCGGAATATTGGCGGTATGACGAATCGCCCCTTCGGTGAAGATGGCAATGTCTGTGGTGCCACCGCCGATATCCACAATACAGACACCCAGTTCACGCTCATCTTCCGTCAGCACCGCATGGGCACTGGCCAGCTGTTCGAGAATGATGTCGTCCACTTCCAGGTTGCAGCGACGCACACACTTCTCGATGTTCTGGGCCGCATTGACCGCACAGGTAACCAGATGCACCTTGGCTTCAAGACGCACGCCACTCATGCCAATGGGCTCACGGACACCTTCCTGATTGTCCACCACATATTCCTGTGGCAGCACATGCAGGGTCTTCTGGTCGGCCGGAATCGCTACCGCCTGGGCGGCATCAATGACCCGGTCGATATCAGCCTGAGCGACCTCACGATCACGAATGGCGACAATGCCGTGGGAGTTGAGGCTTCGCACATGAGAGCCGGCAATACCTGCGTAGACAGTGTGAATGTGACAGCCCGCCATCAGCTCTGCTTCTTCGACCGCGCGCTGAATGGAGCGCACCGTGGCCTCGATATCCACCACCACGCCTTTCTTCATGCCGCGAGAGGGCTGTGAGCCAATGCCGACGATTTCCATGGTGCCATCGGCAGATGTCTGCCCGACGATGGCCACCACCTTGGAGGTGCCAATGTCGAGACCGACAATCATGTTTTCCGTTTCTGTTGCCATGTCACCTAACTCCTAACTCTGCTCGCCCCAGGTCACCGCCATGCCATCTGCATAACGCAGATCCACGCGGGTGACGCGGCGACTGTCCGTGCTCAGCACACCCCGATAAAGCCGCACAAAGCGGCGAAGTTTGGTGGTGTACTGCTCACGGTCGACCACCAGTTGCATGTCATTATCCAGCGTCAGCCGCGCGGTCAGTCGTGCGTTGACGTCCATACTGCGAATGCCCAGATCCACATCCGCCAGCATCTTGCCCATGCTGTGATAGAAAGCCATGACTTCCTCCAGCCGTTGTTCAGGGCCATTCAGGTGTGGCAGGCCGCTCAGGTCGTACTGCTTGAGCGCCTTAAAGGGCTCCCCGCTATCCGACACCAACACGGTTTCGTTCCACACCGCCACCGGGCGCCGCTCTTCCACGGTCAACACCACGGTGTCGGGCCACTGGCGGCGCACTGACACGCCTTCTACCCAGCTCAGCCCCTGCGCCTGCTGGTAGATCTCTTCCAGCGGCACAGAAAAATAGTTTTCATCTCGCACCAGCGCCGCCAACGCGGTCTGGATCTGCTGCTGACGACGCACGTCTGTCACACCGTCAACGCCCACTTTGCGGATGGGATAACCATCCAGTGCGGCGGGCAGATAAATCACACCCAGCAACAGCACCACCGCCACACTGCCCACCAACATCCACGGCACCGCGGCAGACAATCGCTCCTGCAGCGGCACGCCCGCCTTTTTGGCAGGCTTGCGGCGAGCGCCACGGGGCGCCGGGGCATTTTTAGCCACCGGTCTGCTCCACCGCCAGCAGCAGGATCTCACCCACCAGGGCATCGAAATCACGGCCCGCCGCTTTCGCTGCCATGGGCACCAGGGAATGGTCTGTCATCCCCGGCACGGTATTCACTTCCAGCAACTGCCACTGGCCCTCGGCGTCGCGCATCACGTCCACACGGCCCCAGCCCCGGCAACCAGCCACACGGAAAGCGGTCAGCGCCAGCTGGCGGATGGCCTTTTCGTCAGCTTCGTCCAGCCCTGCCGGACAGAGGTATTCGGTGCTGTCAGACTGGTACTTGGCCTCGAAGTCATAAAAGGCATGGGGCGTCTTCAGACGAATGGCCGGCAACGCCTCATCGCCCAGCAGCGCCACGGTATACTCCGGGCCGTTTACCCAGGCCTCGACCAGCACATCAGAATCGAACTTGCCCGCTTCCTCGAGCGCGGCGGCCAGCTGTTCCGCGTTATCGGCCTTGGCCATGCCAATAGAAGAACCCTCATGGGCAGGCTTGATCATCAGCGGAAAACCCAGCTCCAACTCCTCACGACCGGCCACATAAAATGCCGGTGTCGGCAGCCCCGCGCCTTTCCACAATTGCTTGGTGCGCACCTTGTCCATGCCAATGGCCGAGGCCATTACCCCGGAGCCGGTGTAAGGGATGCCCAGGTGTTCGAGTACGCCCTGGATCACACCGTCTTCACCACCACGGCCATGCAGGGCAATAAAGGCGGCATCGAACCCCTTGAGGGTATCCACACTCTTGTCCGCAGGATCCACCAGCTCGGCAATCAACCCCAAGTTGCGCAACGCCTGATGCACGGCAGCACCACTTTTCAGTGACACCGGACGCTCGGCGGATTTGCCGCCTGCCAGTACCGCTACCCGGCCAATGCTGGCCAGTTGCTTCTTCAGCAGCACCTTATCCACGCTTGGCGCCTCCCTGTTCAGCCAGTTCCTTCGCAATGGCACCGACGTTGCCGGCCCCCTGAGTGACCAACAGATCACCATCACGAAGTTGGGTATTCAAAATAGTCGCCAATTTGGCCGGGTCATCGACAAACACCGGCTCGACCTGACCACGCTTGCGGATGCTGCGACACAGCGCCCGGGCATCAGCGCCAGGAATCGGATCTTCACCCGCGCCATACACTTCCAGCATCAGCAACACATCCACCCCGGACAGGACCTCCACGAAGTCCTCATAGAGATCCTGGGTGCGGGTATAGCGATGCGGCTGGAACAGCATGGCAAGACGACGGCCTGGCCAACCGGCACGAATCGCGTCAATGGTCACTCCAACCTCGCTGGGGTGATGACCGTAATCATCCACCAGGGTCGCGCTGCCACCGTCAAAGTGATATTCGCCCTGCACATCAAAGCGGCGCCCCACTCCCGAGAAATTATTCAGGCCACGAACGATAGCCTCGTCATCGGCGCCTTCGTCAGCCGACACCGCAATGGCCGCCAGGGCATTCAGCACATTGTGCTTGCCCGGCATGTTCAGAGAGATCTGCAGCGGCTCCCCTTCCTTTCGGATGACCCGGAATGTGGTCGTCATGCCTTGCTGCTGAACGTCTTCGGCACGCAGGTCCGCATCTTCGCTGAAGCCGTAACGAATCACCTGACGATTCACCCGTGGCAACAGTTTTCGCACCACGGGATCATCCACACACATCACCGCCACACCGTAAAACGGCAGATTGTGGAGGAATTCAACAAAGGTGTTTTCCAGTTGCGCGAAATCACCACCGTAGGTGTGCATGTGATCGGCTTCGATGTTGGTGACGATGGCGCTCATGGGCTGCAGGTGCAGGAAGCTGGCATCGGATTCGTCGGCTTCTGCCACCAGGTAGCGACTCTGGCCAAGACGGGCATTGGTCCCGGCACTGTTCAGGCGCCCGCCAATAACGAAGGTGGGATCAAGCCCGGCTTCTGCCATGATCGCCGCCGTCATGGACGTCGTCGTTGTCTTGCCGTGGGTGCCGGCGACGGCGATGCCATGGCGGAAACGCATCAGCTCCGCCAGCATCTGTGCACGCGGCACCACCGGCACTCGCCGGGCATGGGCCTCGGCCACTTCCACGTTCTCGGTGTTGACCGCCGTCGACGTCACTACCACGTCGGCACCATCAATATTCTCGGCTCGATGACCGATTTCGACGCGCACACCAAGGCTGCGCAGGCGAGCGACCACCGGCGATTCCTTGATGTCACTGCCACTGATGGCATAGCCCTGATTGGCCAGCACCTCAGCGATACCGCACATCCCTACACCACCGATACCCACAAAATGGATACCGCGAATTCGGCGCATCTCCGGCACCGTATGGATGTTGTCGTTATCGGCCATTGGCCACCTCCTCACACAGCGTGGCCGCGCGCTCGGCGCTATCGACCACGGCCTGCTCACGGGCTCGCTGTGCCATTTGCGACAGCGCACCCCGTTCTGCAACCGGTTTCAGTGTCGCGGCCAGGGTGGCCGCGCTCAGTTCCCGCTGGGGCAACAGCAGGGCCGCGCCCCGGTCTGACAACCAACGGGCGTTCAATGTCTGGTGGTCGTCCACTGCCGTGGGCAATGGAATGAACAGTGCCGCCACACCTGCAGCTGCCACCTCAGCCACCGTCAGGGCACCGGCGCGACAGATCACCAGATCCGCCCAGCCGTAGGCCTCTGCCATGTCATCAATAAACTCACTGACCTGGGCATTCATGCCCAGCGCGTCGTAAATCGGCGCGGCCTCGGCCGTGCGTCCCGCGCCACACTGATGGCGAACCTGAATATCGCGGCCCAGCACCGCCAACAGCAGTTCTGGCAGGTCTTGATTAAGCACCAAGGCTCCCTGACTGCCACCGACGATCAGTACCCGCAGGCCACCCTGATGCCGGGCATAGCGATTGACTGGTTCGGCAATGGCCGCAATGTCAGCCCGCACCGGGTTACCCACCCAGCACGCCTGCTTGCCAATGAACGCGCCATCGAACCCTTCCAGCGTGACGGTGGCCATTTTGGACAGCAGTCGATTGGTCAATCCCGGTACGGCGTTCTGCTCATGCACTACCACCGGCACCTTGCACAGTCTTGCCGCCAACCCACCAGGGCCACTGGCAAAACCGCCAAACCCCACCGCCAGCACAGGCTGGCGCTGACGAATAATCTGACGCGCCTGCAGCACCGCACGTAGCAGGTTGAACGGCGCCGTCAGCTTGCGCTTGAGACCACCACCGCGCAGACGCGATACCGACAACTCGGCAATGTCATAGCCATGTCGCCGCACCAGCTGGCCTTCCATTCCGTGCTCCGCTCCCAGCCAGAGAATGTCGAAGCCTCGCGCGCGCAACTGGTCTGCGACGGCAAGGGCAGGGAACACATGCCCCCCCGTGCCGCCAGCCATGATCAGGATGGTCCGACTCATCGCGCCGTCCTCCCTCTGGCTTTCAACTGTTCGGCTTCGGCCCCGGCCCGCAGGATCAACCCGATCATGGCGGCAGACACCAGCAGCGAAGAGCCGCCATAGCTGATAAAGGGCAGCGTTAGTCCCTTGGTCGGCAACATGCCCATGTTCACGCCCAGATTGATAAAGGCCTGGGAACAGAACACAAACGCACAGCCATAAACCAGGTAGGCGTGATACAGAAAACCGCGCTCTTCCAGCGAATGGCCCAGCCGGAAAACCCGCCAGCCCAGCAAGATAAAGCCGCTGATCAACGCGATATTTCCCAACAGCCCCAGTTCTTCTGCCATCACGGCATAAACGAAGTCGGTATGGGCTTCCGGCAGGTAAAACAGTTTCTGCACGCTGTTACCCAGCCCCACCCCTGTCAGGTGCCCACGGCCGAAGGCAATCAGGCTCTGGGTCAACTGATAACCCGCCCCGAACTGGTCAGACCAGGGATCGGTAAAGGTCATCAGGCGCGCCACACGGTAGGGTTCGGCCACGGCCACCAGCGCCCCCAGCCCCACCGCCATCAGACCAATCAGCAGAAAACGCAGGGTCGGCACGCCAGACAGGAACAACATGCCCATGGCGGTAATACCCAGCACCACCACTGCACCAAAGTCCGGTTCCAGCAGCAGCAACAGCATCAATACGCCCAACAGCCCCAGCGGCAGCAAAAACGCTTTCCACTCTGCCTCCAGCGCCGCCTTGCGTTCTGCCACGTAGCCAGCCATGTACAACACGAAGCACAGCTTCACGATTTCCGATGCCTGGATTGTTAGGCCCGGCAGGGCAATCCAGCGAGTCGACCCGTTCACGGTGCGTCCCAGCCCCGGGATAAACACCATCACCAGCACCACCAGCGCCACCGGCAGCATCACAAAACGCAGGCGCTCCAGCAGGGCCAGCGGGACCGCGTAATACACGAATGCGCCCACACCCAGCCCCAGGGCAAGGTAAATGCCATGGCGCAGGGCGTAATAGAACGGGTCACCGAGACGGGTTTCGGCAATCTGCAAGCTCGCGGAGGACACCATCACCAGACCGGCCAACGCCAGCAGGATCGCGGTCCACAGCAACGGTTTGTCGACCCCTTTGCTATCCAGTTTCAGGATCATGCGCTCAGTCATGGCACACCTCCCGAACCCGTGATGCGAAATCATCCCCACGTGCCGCGAAGCCACTGTACATATCGAACGAGGCGCAGGCGGGCGACAACAACACGGCATCACCGGGTTGGGCCAGAGCATGGGCCCGGGCCACGGCAGCCTGCATGTCAGCCACCAATTCACAGGGCGCCGCAGACATGCCTTCGGCCAGTACGTTTCGGTCTTCACCCATCAGCAAGGCAGCACGCAGATACTGACGAGCAGGTTCTGCCAGCGGCGAGAAATCCTGCCCTTTGCCCTGCCCGCCTCCGATCAGGATGACCTTGCCCTCAATGCTTTCGCCAATCCCTGTCAGCGCCGCCAGCGTGGCACCCACATTGGTCGCCTTGGAATCGTTGAACCAGCGCACGCCGCCAGTATCGGCAACCAGCTGACAACGGTGGGCCAGCCCGGTGAAGGTTTTTACCGTGGCCAATGCCTTGTCACGGTTCAGCGCCAGCGCATCGCTGATGGCCAACACCGCGAGGATATTCATGGCATTGTGATGGCCGGTGAGCGCCAGCTCCGACAATTCCAACAATGGCTCACCACGGCACAGCAACTGTCCGCTCTCACTATCGAGGCGGTAATCGGCTTCCGGGTGTGCACCAAAGGTCACTTGTCTCGGCACCGTCGCAGGCGGACGGGTTGCCGGATCATCCCGATTCCATACCGCCACCTGACACCCGTCGTAAATGCGCTGCTTGGCCGCCAGGTAATCGGCAAAGCTGGCATAGCGGTCCAGATGGTCCTGAGAGACGTTAAGAATGGTGGCCACATCGGCGCTCAGGCTGTAGGTGGTTTCCAGCTGGAAGCTGGACAACTCAAGCACATAGAGCCTGGCCTGATCACTCAACAGATCCAGTGCAGGCACACCCAGATTGCCGCCGATGCCGGGATTCATTCCACAGGCATCCGCGACCTGACCCAGCAACGTCGTCACGGTGCTCTTGGCATTGGAACCGGTAATCGCCACGACGGGCTCACTGGCAGCGCGCGCAAACAGCTCCACATCACCAATGACTTCCTTGCCAGCCACAACCTGCTCGGCGATGGCGGGCGTAGAGACCGCCACCCCGGGGCTGACAATCAACCGACGGGCCTTTTTCATCCAGCCGGCCTTGAAGCCGCCGGTGTGAATTTTCACCTCAGGGAAGTCGGCACGCAGGGCATCCAGACCCGCCGGCTCGGCACGGGTATCCAGCGCACGCACAGGCATCCCCTGATCCGTCAGATAACGGATCACGGAACGCCCGGATACGCCGAGGCCGATGACCAGATCGAAACCGTCTTTCGCCATATGCCTAACTCAAGCCCCTATCGGATCTTCAGGGTCGCCAGACCCACCAGTACAAGAATCACGGTGATGATCCAGAACCGCACAATAATCTTCGGCTCCGGCCACCCTTTCAGTTCAAAGTGGTGATGAATCGGCGCCATACGGAAAATCCGCCGGCCGGTAAGCTTGAACGAGCCCACCTGCAACATCACCGAGACCGTCTCCATCACAAACACACCGCCCATGATGAAGAGCACAATTTCCTGGCGGACGATCACCGCCATCACACCCAGCACGGCACCCAGTGCCAATGCCCCCACATCGCCCATGAACACCTGAGCGGGGTAGGCGTTGAACCACAGAAAACCCAGCCCGGCCCCACACAGTGCCGCAGAGATAATCACCAGCTCACCGGCACCGGCGACGTAGGGGATCTGCAGGTAGGTGGCAAATTCGGTATGCCCACCGGCATAGGCAAAGATGCCCAACGCACCACCCACCAGCACGGTAGGCATGATGGCCAGCCCATCCAGCCCGTCGGTAAGGTTCACCGCGTTGCTGGTGCCGTTGATCACAAAGTAAGTCAGCACGATGTAGAACCAGCCCATGTTGATGGCCACGTTCTTGAAGAACGGCACAATCAGCTGGGTTTCCACGGGGCTTTGGGCCGTAAAGAACAGCGCAAACGCCGCCCCCAGCGAACCCACTGATAACCACAGATACTTCCACCGGGCGGGCAGACCGCGCGGGTTCTTTTCCACCACCTTGCGCCAGTCATCTACCCAACCCACGGCACCAAAAATGAACAGCACCCCAAGGGTGATCCACACAAAGCGGTTGCTCAGATCCGCCCACAGCAACGTGGAAATGACAATGGCCACCAGAATCAGCGCCCCCCCCATGGTCGGGGTGCCGGCCTTGCTCAAGTGGCTCTTGGGACCATCCTCACGAATTGCCTGCCCGACCTGCTTTTCACGCAGCTTGCGGATCATGATCGGGCCTACCCAGAAGGCGATGAACAACGCCGTCAGCACGCTCAGGATGCCGCGCAGGGTGATGTACTGAACCACCAGAAAACCGTTATGGAACTGCGCCAGGTATTCAGCCAGCCAGAGCAACATCAGTGCGTCCCCTTTGTTTGTGTATGAGGGCCAGCGCCCAGTGTCAGTTGTTGCACCACCGCTTCCATGCCGGCCGTGCGCGAACCTTTCACCAACACGGTGCCGCCGTCTTGCAGCACCGGGGCACTCCAGTCCACCGCCTGTTGATGCTCATCGGCAATCAATGCCTGATCGCCAAATTCACTGGCCGCCGCTTGCGCGCCGCGCATGACGACCAGTCTGTCCAATCCTTTTTCACGGGCATACGCCCCCAACTCTGCGACCAGAGTGTCGGCCTGCGGCCCCAGCTCGCCCATGGCACCCAGCACCAGCATCCGTGGCGCCGGTTGACTGGCCAGCCAGTCGATTGCCGCACGCACCGAACCGGGATTGGCGTTGTAGGTATCGTCAACCAACATGCCCTGCGCTACCGGGTGCAGGTTCATACGCCCTGGCACCGGTTTGAGCGTAGCCAGCCGCGGCAGCACTTCGGCCAGCTCAACACCCAGCGCACGAACCGCTGCACATGCCATCAGGGCATTGTTGACCTGGTGGGCACCCGGCAGTGGCACAGTGACCGTTTCCCCCAGCGGTTGCAGGACAAATTCAGCACGGTCCTGATGCAGAACAATTTGTTCGGCATACAGGTCTGCCGCCCCGCGGGTGCTAATGCGAATCACATTGAGCCCGGCCTTGATGGCTTCGCCCGCAAAAAACTCGGCGAAGGAATCATCGTTGTTGATGATGGCCCGACCACCCGGCACACAGCCGCCAAAAATTTCCGCCTTGGCATTGGCAATGCCCTGCATGGAGCCAAATCCTTCCAGATGGGCACCGGTCACATTGGTCACCAGCACCACCTTCGGTTTGGTCAGTTGACTGGTCCAGGCGATTTCCCCCGGAGCATTGGCTCCCAGCTCAATCACTGCATAACGGTGCTCGGCCCGCAGCCGTAACAGGGTCAACGGCACACCAATGTCATTATTGAAGTTGCCCGCGGTGGCCAGGGTGTCGCTACCCAACATGGCAGCGGCCATTTCCTTGACCGTGGTTTTCCCGGCATTACCCGTCACCGCCAGGCGCTCGGCAGTAAATTGATCGGCATAACCACTGGCCAGACGGCCCAGCCCCTGACGGGTATCGGCTACCTGCACCGCAGAAGCAAAGACCTCCTGCTCACGATCAACCAGCGCCGCACTGGCACCGTTTGCCTGCGCTTGCATCAGGAAATCGTGGGCATCAAAGCGGTCGCCCTTGAGGGCAACGAACAAGCTGCCCGGGGTCATGTTGCGGGTATCCGTGACGACCGCGGGCACGATCAGGTCTTCACCCTGCAACCGGCCACCTGTCCACTGTGCTACCTGGGAAAGTCGCATCACTGCACACCCCCCGGTTTGCGGTAAGCGGCCAGCGCATCACGGGCCAGCAGGCGATCATCGGAAGGATGTCGCACGCCGTTAATTTCCTGATAATCCTCATGGCCCTTGCCGGCCACCAGAATCACATCCTGTGCAGAGGCTGCTGACACCACTTGCGCAATGGCCGCTGCCCGGTGGGTATTCTCTTTCACGCTGTCGGGGGCACGCAGTCCTGCGCGCATCTGATCAATGATGGTTTGAGGGTCTTCACTGCGTGGATTGTCGCTGGTAAGCATCACCGCATCGGCCAGGCGCTCCGCCACCGCCGCCATTTGCGGACGTTTGCCGCTATCCCGATCGCCACCGCAGCCCACAATGCAATGCAGCTTGCCATCGAAATGGGCGCGGCATGCCTGCAGGGCTTTTTCCAGGCCATCGGGAGTGTGTGCATAATCCACGATGACGGTCGGACCCTCATCGGCGGTCACAGGTTCCATACGTCCTGGCACCGGGGTAATTGCCGACAAGGCCCCGCCCAGTGCGGCAGCCTCGACACCCTGCCCATGCAGGATGCCCGCCACCGCCATGACATTGCTGAGATTGAATGGGCCAAACAGCGGCAGCGCAATCGAGACACTCTCGCCTCCCACCATCAGAGTGGCGTGCATACCGCTGTCGTTATAGGTCACGTCGTCGCAACGCACGGTAGCGCCCTGCTGGGCACCGTAGGTCACGCAGCGAACGCCATCGGCCAGGCAACCCACCAGTGAGCCCGCAGCATGATCATCGCAATTGATCACTGCCAACTTCACCCCGTCACGGGTGAACAGCACCGATTTGGCTGCCAGATAGGCTTCCATATCGCCGTGGTAATCCAGATGGTCACGGCTGAGATTACTGAACACCGCCGTCATGACCGGAGTGTTGCCAAGCCGCCCCTGGTCCAGAGCATGGGAAGAGACTTCCATGGCCACCGTATCAGCACCCGCGTCACGGGCGCTGGCCAGTGCGGCCTGCAGGGTCACAGGATCCGGGGTGGTGTGGCCGGTCTGCTGCTCTTTTCCCTTGAGCCCAACGCCAAGCGTGCCAACCAGGGCGCAACGGTGGCCCAGTGCATTCAAGGCATCACGCAGAAACCAGGTGATGCTGGTTTTGCCATTGGTGCCGGTCACCCCGGTAATTGACAGTCCTTTGGCCGGCTCACCGTACCAGCGCGCTGCCACATCACCCACCTTGTCAGCCAGCCCTGGCACCTGCACACAGGGCACCTGCTGCTCGAATGACAACGTAAAGGTATCGCCTTGTGCCAGCACCGCAGCGGCACCGGCGCGAATCGCCTCGGCGATATAACGGCGACCATCGCTGGCCACACCCGGCACGGCAATGAATGCATCACCAGAACCCACCCGACGGCTGTCGAGTTGCAGCCCGGAAACGACAACGCCTGCCGCATCGGCAGGCAGGGTGTAGTCAGGAAGCAGCTGCTGCAGACTCATCATGAACGGTCCTCCGGATCAGGACCGCCAGCCAACAGGCCTTCAGGCTTGTCTGGTGGAACATGCAGGGTACGCAGAACCCCACTCATGATGTTGGAGAAAGCGGGCGCCGCCACCAGCCCCCCGTAATAATCTTCACCGCGGGGGTCGTCGATCACCACCACCGTAACAATGCGCGGGTCCGTGGCGGGTGCCAGCCCGGCAAACAAGCCAATGTAATTATCGTCGGCATAACCGCCCGCGACGACCTTGTGTACAGTTCCGGTCTTACCAGCCACCTGATACCCGGGCACCTGCGCACGGCGCGCAGTCCCCACACGGCTTACCACGGTTTCCAGCATCTGCACCAATTGACGGGCTGTGGTCTTGCCCAGCACCTGTTCGCCCTGGGGAATGCCGTCAACCTTCTTCAGGGTCAGCGGCACTTTGACACCGTCATTTGCCAACACGGCATAAGCCTGGGCCAACTGAACTGCTGACACGCTCAGGCCATAGCCGTAGGAGAGCGCCGCGCGCTCCACATCCCGCCACTGACTGCGCAGCGGCAACAAGCCGTCACTCTCTCCGGGAAAGGAGATCCCGGTCGCGCGCCCAAAACCGAAGCGCTCCAGATAATCCGGCAAGGCTTGCTGGTCCATGGCCAACGCCAGCTTGCTGGTACCCACATTGGAGCTCTTGGTCAGCACGGTAGTGATATCGATGACCCCGTAATCCCGGTGATCACGAATCGTCTTGGACCCCACGCGCAGAGTACCCGGATGGGTGTTGATCGTAGTAGACGGCGTCACCATGCCCATTTCCAGGGCGGCGGCTACCGTAAACGGCTTCATGGTTGAACCCGGCTCGAACAAATCGGTTACCGCGCGATTACGCAGTGCTGCCGTATCCAGGTTGCCTCGGTTGTTGGGGTTGTAGGCTGGCTGGTTGACCATGGCGAGCACTTCACCGGTGCGCACATCCACCACCACCGCACTGCCGCCACGGGCCTTGTGTTTTTGCACGGCGCCCAGCAATTCGCGATAGGCCAAGTACTGCAGGCGCAAATCGATACTCAGGGTGATATCTTCACCGGGCTCTGCCGGCTCCAGCACCTCGATATCCTGGATGACACGCCCCAGCAGATCGCGGACCACCTTCTTGCGGCCACTATGACCGGACAGGTGGTCATCCATGGCCAACTCCGTCCCTTCCTGGCCTTCGTCATCGATGTTGGTGAACCCCACCACATGACTGCTGACTTCACCGGCAGGATAGTAACGGCGATATTCCGTCAGCGAGTGGATCCCGGGGATATTCAGGTCCAGTACCTGTTTGGCTGCTTCAGGTGCCAACCCGCGCTCCAGATAAACGAACTCGCGGCTCTCGTGCCGGCGCACCTTGCGGGCGAAGTCTTTCTGGGTGACCACACTGTTACCTGCAAGGCGCGACCACTGCTCCGGGTGCTCCAGCGCCTCCCGGGGGTTGGCCCACAGGGTCACCACCGGAGTACTCACGGCCAACGGGCGCCCGGCACGATCACGGATCACACCACGGTGCGCCGCCAACGGCTCAACCCGCAGGTTGCGGATGTCACCCTGATGCGCCAAGAAATCATGCTGAACAACTTGCAGGTCAACGGCCCGGGCCAGCAAAAGACAGGCACAGACCATCCAGAACCCCAGCACAAAGCGCCAGCGCATCCGGTGGTTAGGTTGCCGTGTCTTGCGGGCCTGTTTTTTCATGGCCGTATCAACACTCTCTCATCGGTCTTCGGTAACTTCATGCCCAGCTCTTCTCTGGCCAGGCGCTCAACCCGGGCATAGCTGCCCCAGGTGCTGTGCTCCAACAACAACTGACTCCACTGACTCTCAAGACGGGTCTGTTGTTGCTGTAATTTCTGGCTTTCGTCGGTCAGACGGCGTGCTTCGTGAACGCTGTAGCTCACCGCCAACGCGGATACCGCCACCGCCACAACCAGAAAGCGAATAACCCAGGGGGCTGTCACGCCACCTTCTCCGCCACCCGCAATACCGCACTACGCGAGCGAACATTCACTTTCAGCTCGCCCTTGCTGGCGCGTATGGCCTTGCCTACTGGCTCCAACCGCTGGGGCATTTCCTCACCCAACGGCAAACCGCCGCGCCCCTTGGGGGCCCGACCGGAATGATCGCGAATAAACAATTTCACGATCCTGTCTTCCAGAGAATGGAAGCTAATAATGGCGAGACGCCCGCCGATGGCGAGCGTCTCGAGGGACTGTTCGAGCACTTTGTTCAGCGCATCCAGTTCCCCGTTTATATGTATCCTTAATGCCTGAAAGCTGCGTGTCGCCGGATGCTTGCCGGGCTCGCCGCGCCCCAGCACCGACTCAATCAACTCCGCCAGCTGCAAGGTGCGAGTGATAGGCTGCTCGCCGCGCACCTCACAAATACGTCGTGCGATACGCCGCGATTTGCGCTCTTCACCGTAGCGATACAACACATCGGCAATCGCCTTTTCTTCTGCCCGTGCCAGCCATTGCGCGACACTTTCACCACTGGTGGGATCCATGCGCATATCCAGAGGACCATCGCGCAGGAAACTGAACCCCCGGGCGGCATCATCCAACTGCGGCGACGACACACCCAGGTCCAACAACAGACCATCAATCGGACGGCCCAACGCTGCCACCGCCTGCGGCAAACAGTCGAAGCGATTGGCGACAATCTGGAAACGGCTGTCTTCAGCCGCCAGCGCGTCACCGACCGCAATGGCCTGGGGATCACGATCGATACCCACCAGACGCCCCTTCGGGTCCAGCTTGGCCAGCAGCGCGCGGCTGTGCCCACCTCGTCCGAAGGTGCCGTCTACATAAGCTCCATCGCTGCGGCTGAACCACATTTCCAGCACCTCTTCCAGCATCACCGGCTGGTGTTCGTACTGCGTCCCTGTGTCGGTCATCAGAAGGACAGCTCCTGCACACTTTCCGGAAGGGCTTCCGGATCCAGCGTGCTGTCCTCTTCCAACCAGCTTTCCGCTTTCCAGATCTCAAAACGATGCATTTGGCCAATCAGCATGGCCTGCTTTTCCAGGCCGATGGCGGTGCGCAACTCCGGCGGCACCAGCAGGCGGCCATTGCTGTCCATATCAATTTCCACCGCCTGCCCCAGGAAACGTCGCTTGAGCTGGCGCACCTGCGGACTGGAGTCACGCTGGGCTGACAGCTTGCGAGCGGTTTCCATGAATTCGTCTCGTGGGTAGAGCGCCAGACATTCGTCATAGGGGTGACGAGTAAGCACAAGCTGGCCGCCGCAGGCTTCGTTCAACGAAGCACGGTAGCGGGTCGGCATGGTAAGCCGCCCCTTGGCATCCAGATTGAGTGATGTGCTCCCAGTAAACACTGGCTGTCCTCGGTCTCTTGGTTATGCGGTTCCTTCCCGGGCATCGGCGCTTTCGCCCCACTTCATGACACCCGCCAATCGAAATTTCCCACTTTTTCCCACTTTTCACCACATTGCGACACTCTAGGACTTCTGCAAACCCCAAGTCAAGCGAGAGACAGACAGCAAACGTAAAAGAATTTCCAGACAAATCAGCCTGTTAGACGAACAAGTCAGCCTTCAATGGCGAAATGGGAAGTGACGAATGGAAGGAGTTTCGAGACGAATCAGAGCGCTGGGGCGCGCAAGTGAGAAAGCACTTTAAGTGTTAGACAAATTAGTTATCACTAACAACGATTTAAATTCCATAAAAGACTAAAGAGCCGCCAGGGTAGAGCCCGGCAGGACTCTCGCCCACTCAAACCACCCTCAAATCCAGAGCACTCTCTGCCGGCAAGCGATAGTCATCTTCCGCCAGCAGATCCACTCCGCAATCCAGCTCTGCCAGCCAATCCAGAAATCGACCAACCTGCGCACCCGCAAAATAGCCCCCATGCTGCGGCACAATCTTGGCAGGCCCGAGCTTTCGCACCATGGAAACCCACAGCCGGCAGGCACGATTGCTTGCCATGTAGCGACGATGGAAGCCAGCCATACTGTGGATGTGATCCGAAAAATCGGTTACCTCACCTTCTTCTCCCCCCAGAGAGGCTCCAATATCGCCGGAAAACAGAATTCGACTGATCGGGTCATAAAAGCTGAAATTACCCACTGAATGAAGAAAATGCGCGGGCAGCACCCATAGCTCGCTGTCGCCGAACGGCAGCACCTTGCCTCTGTCTGCAATCCCGAGGATTCGCGACTGCAGCGCTTCGCCCATTTTACCAGTGACATAACTGGACGCCAGATGAGGCAAAAATCGCGACCACAGCCGGCTCACCACCACCTGACACCGGGTATGCATCAACCAGCGGGGAAGCGAAGCGATAATATCCGGGTCCTGATGGGAGGCGAGAATATACTCCAACCCCTCGAGCTTGATCAGTCGGCTCAAGGCGATATTCAACGGGGTGTAAGTCAGATCACCCCCGGGATCAATAAGCGCAGCACGCTCGTGGCGGCGAATACAAAACTGATTGGCCTGGACCCCCTCCCCCACCACGAGATCGGCAAATCGCAGCACCTCGTGCTCTCCCTCTTTAAACAGGATATCTACCTGAGCCATGCGCCGCTCCTCTGGTCTTTTCGCAAAGAGAGGCACCATAGCAAGGCGCCAACAAAGCGCCCTGACCCAGGTCAAACAGGTGAGAGTCCATAGCAAAGAGCCCGATACGCTTTCACGTATCGGGCTCTTCAAAAAAGGTGGATCGGTCGATAAGCCGGGTTCTGTCGTGGACAGTCATTCATCTGGGGCTGGCGTCGCCACCAGCCTCTAGCAACCTACCCGGATCCAGCGCGGGCCACGCCATAGGATCCCTATTTGGTCTTGCTCCGGGTGGGGTTTACCCTGCCACCACTGTTACCAGCGGCGCGGTGCGCTCTTACCGCACCTTTTCACCCTTACCTGATCACCCAAGGTGGAACAGGCGGTATCTTCTCTGTGGCACTAGCCGTAGCCACACCGTCACCAGTGTGGCCCCCAGGCGTTACCTGGCACCCTGCCCTGCGGAGCCCGGACTTTCCTCCAGCATCCCCTTCCTAGAAAGGCGCTGCCAGCGACTGTCTGACCGATCCGGAAGCGATTTTAATCAGTTAATAATTAATAGTGAATAATTAATAACTGCGCGATGCCGCTTTTCTGTCTCTGAAACGCAGGAGGCCGCGCCCAACAAGTAGGCGCGACCTCCTGTGTCCGAAACAATGACAGCCCAGATCGCGAACTATTAATTATTCATTATTAACTATTCATTGCCTCGAGAAGCGCATACACCGCCTGCCGTTTGAGCCCCGTGTGGGCCGCGAGGATCTTGGCCGCGCGGGAGGCCGGGAGTTCGGCAAGCAGCAGCTTGGCCAGCGCCTGGTCCCTGTCACTCCAGCCCGCCGTATCCGCTGCGGGAGAGAGCACCAGCACCAGCTCTCCGCGTTGCTGGTTGCTGTCCTGGCTGACCCATTCGCAAAGTTCGGAAACCGGTCCTCGACGAATCGTCTCGAATTGTTTGGTGAGCTCGCGGCACAGGGTAATTTCACGGTCTGGTTCCACAACGCCAGACAGGGCCTGCAAAAAACTCAATACACGGTGGGGCGCCTCATAGATGATGCTGGTCACCGTGGCGGCCGCCAACCGCTCGATCGCCTGCTGCCGCGGAGCTCCCTTGGAAGGCACAAAGCCTTCAAACACAAAGCGATCTGACGGCTGCCCTGCCGCCGCCAACGCTGCCAACAGCGCAGACGCCCCCGGCACCGGCACCACTGCAATACCCGCGTCCTGGCAAGCACGCACCAACCGGTAGCCGGGATCACTGACCAGCGGCGTTCCCGCATCACTGATCAACGCACCTTTTTCACCATTTTGCATTCGCTCAACAAGCTCGGCACTGCGCTGACTTTCATTGTGGTCATGACAGCTGATCAGTCGGTTACGAATACCCAGCTGTTCCAGCAAACGCTGGCTATGCCGCGTATCCTCTGCCGCTACCCAATCCACACTTTCAAGCACCGTGACGGCACGGCGGGTAATATCGTCAAGATGACCGATGGGTGTGCTCACCACATACAGGACAGAGTTCATAATTGTCGCGCTTCCTCGGAGTGGGTCGCTGGTGACCCCGGTACGAAGCGCCTACAATAGCCGCTCCATTCTGGTAATACGACTCTCAACATGATCAGAAAGCATTTCGTAGTACTGGTTGTTGCTGCAACCCTCGCCGGCTGTAATACCTCTCCGGTAGAGCCCCGACGCCCCGCCGCCGAACTACCGGCGGAACCGGCGGCGGCTGACATCGCCCCGGCACCGGAATCGCTTTCCGCGGCTCGCACACAATTGAGCGGCATGACCGCTGAGAATCGCATCACCACCACTCTGGCATGGGCCAGCGAGTACCTGCAGCAGGAACGCGCCGAAGACGCCAAACAGCTACTGGCGGAAATGAACCCGCAAACGCTGGAGCAAGAGCAACGCTTTCGTCTGATACTGCTACACGGCCGTGCCACACTGGCACTCCAGCAGCCCCAGGAAACACTGGCTCTTCTGGCCAAGCATCAGGATGACATTCTTCAATACCCCGCCGACCAGCAAGCCCAACTGGACCTGCTTCGCGCTGACGCGCTGGCCATGAGTGGCAAACTGGTCGACAGCCTGCAGCAACGGGTCGCCGCCCATCCACTGCTGAGCGACAAGGACCAGGAATACAACCACAACATGATCTGGCAGCTGCTCATGCAACTGCCCGCCACAGATCTGGCCAACGCCATCGACCAGAGCAGCGGCGACCTGCTGGGCTGGCTGACCCTGGCACAGCTCTACCGTGATCCTATTGCCGACCTTGATGCACAGGTCACCCGCCTCAATCAGTGGAGCGCGCAGTGGCGCACCCACCCGGCCGTCAACGATGTGCCGGTCATGCTCGAAGCCCTGGAAAAAGCCGCCAGCCAACGCCCCAGCCAGGTTGCCATTCTGCTACCGGCGAGTGGCCCACTGGAAACCGTGGGGGCCACGCTCAAACAGGGCATCATGACCGCCTACTACCAGCACAAGCAGGATAACCTCACGCCCACCCTGCGCTTTTACGATTCATCCGGCGACGACATTCTTGCTGTCTATCAGCAAGCCATCGCCGAGGGTGCCGATTTTATTCTCGGCCCACTGGCCAAGGAAAAAGCCGCTACCATCGCCAGCCAGGGCACATTGCCCGTCACCACTCTGGCACTGAACTACGTGGACGAAGAACAGCCGCTCCCGGATAACTTTTTCCAGTTCGGGTTGGCGCCGGAAGATGAAGCACGCCAGATTGCCCTGCAGGGCTTCCAGCAAGGCGACACCCAGGCCGGCATCCTCTACCCCAAAGGGGAGTGGGGCCAGCGTGTTGCACAGGCATTTGCCGATGAATGGCAAGCGCTGGGCGGCACAGTCACCGCCTGGTCGGAATACCAGGAAGGCCCCACCATTGGCGACACCGTCGAAGAACTGTTGCTGGTTGCGCAGAGTGAACAGCGAGGCAAGGCCGTCAGCCGTTTCACCAATCTGAAAGTGGATGAGCGCCCGCGCCGCCGCCAGGATCTGGACTTCCTGTTCCTGATTGCCAACCCGGACCAGGGCCGCCAGGTCAAACCAGCGCTCAACTTTCATTACGCAAAGGATCTGCCGGTTTATGCCACCTCGCTGATTTACAGCGGCACACCGAATCCCCGCCGGGATCAGGATCTCAATGGCATTCGCTTTGTCGAAACCCCTTGGCTGCTGGGCAACGAAAACAGCGAATTGCATCAGCTAGCCGATGAACAATGGCCGGATGGCCACGGTCGCTACGAGCGTCTTTTTGCCATGGGCATTGATGCTTATCGCCTGCAAGGACGCCTCTATCTCCTCAACGCCCTCCCCTCCAGTGAAATGCCGGGCGTTACTGGCCGGTTACGCATGCAGCAACAGCGTATCGTCAGGGAGCTGAACTGGGCGGTCTTTTCCCGTGGCGAAGCCCGCGCCCTGCCACAGGTCAGCGCCCCGGCAAGCCTGAGCAGCAGACCCAGCAGTGCCGTTACTGCGCCGTAAATCTGACCGCGGCCAGCAGGCTGAAAACGCGGCAGCACAGTGGTTGCAGCAGCAGGGGTTGTCGCTATTGCAGCGCAATTATCGCTGCCGCCAGGGTGAGATCGACCTGATAATGCAGGACAATGACGATCTGGTATTCGTGGAAGTGCGCTGGCGCAAGCATCACAGCCATGGCGGCGCCCTTGCCTCGGTGGATTATCACAAGCAGAAACGCTTGATACTGGCCGCCAGGCACTTTCTGGGCAGCCACCCGGCACACCATCATCGCGCCTGCCGCTTTGATGTTCTGGGCATGGAACCGGACAATAACGATTCTGTCTGTTATCAATGGATACAAAATGCCTTCTACAGCGAATAAGCTGTAGCGGACAAGACTGTTACGAGGTTGGTTATGAGCGTGGACCGTATCCGGCAATTGTTTGCCGAAAGCATCGAAACCAAAGCCAAGGCAGGCGAAGTCCTGCCAGCCGTGATTGAGGCTGCCGGGCAGGCCATGGTGGAATGCCTGCTGAATGGCGGCAAGATTCTGACTTGTGGCAATGGCGGTTCCGCTGGCGACGCCCAGCATTTTTCCTCCGAGCTGCTAAACCGCTTTGAAATGGAGCGGCCCGCTCTGCCTGCGGTGGCCCTGACCACTGACTCATCAACGCTGACCTCCATCGCCAACGATTACAGCTACAACGAGATTTTCTCCAAGCAGGTCCGCGCCCTGGGCAATGGCGGCGATATCCTGCTGGCCATCTCAACCAGCGGCAATTCCGCCAATGTGATGCAAGCAATCCAGGCGGCCCACGATCGCGATATGCGAGTGGTAGCCATGACCGGCAAGGAAGGCGGTGAAATGGTGAATCTCTACAGCCCTGACGACATCGAGATTCGCGTGCCCGCCAACTCCACCGCACGCATTCAGGAAGTGCACCTGCTCGTCATCCATGCCCTTTGCGATCATATCGACCAGCAATTGTTCGGAGGTCAGTAAGCTTCATGCGTCATCTGATTCCCGCCCTGCTGGCCAGCGCTTTCCTGCTGATAGCACTGCCCGGCTGTACCAGCATGTCCAAGGGCATGTCCGATCAACCTACCGATCAAGATCACGGCTCACGCACCTTTGGCGCCTTCGTAGAAGACGGCAACATCGAACGTAAGGTTTCCGTCAATCTGGCGCGAGCCAGTGAGGAACTGGATCAATCACGTATTGTTGTGGTCAGCTTCAACGGCAATGTCCTGCTGGCAGGACAGGTTGCCAGCGAAGACCTGAAAGCCCAGGCCGGCAATATCGCCGACCAGGTTCGCCATGTTCGCCACGTGCACAACGAGCTCCAGGTGATCGGCAACAATTCTTTTCTCGCACGTACCAATGACACCTGGCTGACCAGCAAGGTCAAAAGCCGCCTTTTGGTTAATGGCGACGCCCCGGGCTGGCGCACCAAGGTGGTCACAGAAAACGGCGTGGTCTATCTGATGGGACTACTGAGCCGCGACGAAGCCGAGGCAGTGGTATCGCAGGTGCAAAAAGTCTACGGCGTACAAAAAATCGTCAAGATCATCGAGTATATCGACTAAGGCGCAAGGGCAGACATCGCGCTCGGCGCAGCGAGCAATAAAAAACCGGCTTTCGCCGGTTTTTTATTTGACCACCTTGAGGTGATTGACCTTGTTTGCCTTTGCCTCATCTTTCTTCTTGACCGGCTCGGGCGGGGTGCTGGGCGGCTCAGGGGGATCCACGGGATCAAATGCCATCCCCTGACCGTTCTCGCGGGCAAACACCGCGACCACCGCATTGATTGGCACTCGAATCGACATCGGCACACCGCCAAAGCGGGCCGAGAATGCGATTTCATCGTTGTCTGCCACAAAATTCGTCACGGCACGAGGGGCGATATTCAGAACGATCTGGCCATCCTGAACAAAGTCCTGCGGCACTTCCACACCAGGGAAAACAGCATTAACGGCCAGATGCGTCGTCAGGCCGTTATCACAGATCCACTCGTGAATCGCCCGTATCAGATACGGGCGATTGGAGGTCATCTCACTCATCAGAGCGGATTGCGCAGTTCGCGTTCAGCGTCGGTCAGGCTGGCCTGGAAGGCATCACGGTCAAACAGGCGCTCGGCATAATCCAGCAACGGCTTGGCCTGCTTGGCAGGGAGCTCAATACCCAGTGCCGGCAACCGCCACAGGATCGGGCCCACAACACAATCCACCAGAGTGAACTCTTCGCTCATGAAATACGGCAGCTCGCTGAAGATCGGCGCGCAAGCCAGAATGGCCTCGCGCAGCTCTTTACGGCGCTTGTTCAGGCTCGCCTCTTTCTCTTCACCGGCCAGAATAGCATCCACATGCCCACACCAGTCACGCTCGATACGGTGAATCAGCAAGCGGCTCTGGGCACGGGCTACCGGATAGACCGGCAGCAGCGGGGGGTGCGGGAAACGCTCGTCCAGATACTCCATGATGACAGTGGACTGATACAGGGTCAGCTCACGGTCTACCAACGTGGGCACTTCGTTGTACGGATTCAGTGACGCCAGATCTTCCGGCTTGTTGTTGCTGTCCACATCAACAATGTCCACCGTGACCCCTTTTTCCGCCAGCACAATACGTACGCGGTGGCTGTAATGATCTTCCGGGGAAGAGAAGAAAGTCATTGAAGAACGCTTGGTCACCACACCCATTGTCGAGTCATCTCCACTAATCATCTATAACAGAAACAGGGTAACCGCTTTCGCGGGTACCCTGTTCATCGCTGGACATTGTACCACAGAAGCTGCGGGTGCTGGCGTCAGCGTTAAACCGGGCCAGCCGCGAGCTTAGTGGACGTCTTTCCAGTATTCCTTCTTGAGCAGGTATGCCGGGATAAACAGAATCCCCAGGAATACCAGCACATACACACCCAGACGCTCACGCAAGGGGCGAATCGGCTCGGCAGTGTAAGTCAGGAAGTTGGTGATATCACCCATGGCTTCCTTGAACTCGTCTTCACCCAGCTCCTGCTCCAGCCCGGCCATCACGTGCGGCATGCCCACGTTTTCGAAGATACGGTTGTTGTAACCGAACGGACGGGACTCATCTTCATAGAAGTTGATCAGGTAGGAATACACCCAGTCCGAAGAGCGGAAGCGGGTCACCATGGTCAGGTCCGGCGGAGCCGTACCAAACCATTTCTTCGCCTCACCCGCCGGCATGGCAGTGTGCATCTGATCACCAAACTTGTCGCTGGTGAAATTCAGATTCTCCATAACCAGCTCTTCAGAGATTTCCAGGTCCTCAGCCAGACGGCTGTAGCGCTGATACTGAAGGCCATGACAACCCATGCAATAGTTCACGAACAACTTGGCACCATTCTGCAGGCTGACTTTGTCCTGCAGGTTTACCGGTGCCGGCACTTCGTGCTCACTTTTGCCACCGCCAGCCGCGAACGCGACCAACGGCAGGCAGCTGAAAAGAATTACCGCTAGTTTCTTCATCAGTGTCCCCCCGTTACCCGTTCCGGAACCGGCTTGGATTTCTCGAATTTATGCACGAACGGCATGATCAGCAGGAAGTAGCTGAAGTAATAAACTGTGCCGAACTGCGCAATCATGGTCTTGGTCGGGGTCGCAGGCTGGGTACCCAGGAAGCCCAGGACCAGGAAGTCCACAACGAAGATCGTCATGAAGATCTTGCTCCAGATACCACGATAACGAATGGACTTGACCGGGTGGCGATCCAGCCACGGGATCACGAACAGGATCACGATTGCACCACCCATGGCCACCAGACCCCATGCCTTGGAAGACATGATGATGTCGATGGTTGTGGCACGCAGCATGGCGTAGTACGGACCGTAATACCAAACCGGGGCAATGTGATCAGGGGTTTTCAGCGGGTTGGCCGGCTCGAAGTTCGGCTTCTCCAGCAGGTAACCACCACCGTCGGGGAAGAAGAAGATCACCACAGAGAAGATCATCAGGAAGACGATCACACCCGGCAGATCTTTCACGGTGTAGTAAGGATGGAACGGGATACCGTCAACCGGAACACCGTTTTCATCTTTGTTCTGCTTGATTTCAACGCCGTCAGGGTTGTTGGAACCCACTTCGTGCAGCGCCAGGATGTGCAATACCACCAGTGCCAACAGCACGATCGGAATCGCGACAACGTGCAACGCAAAGAACTTGTTCACGGTCGCAGTGGACAACAGGTAGTCGCCACGAACCCAGGTAGTCAGTCCTTCGCCGATTTCCTTGGCCTCTGCCGCAGAGATAAAGGGCAGCAGATCAAATGGAATCGCACCCGCCAGGGAGATGATTACCTGTGCACCCCAGTAGGACATGTTACCCCAGGGCAACACATAACCCAGGAAACCTTCTGCCATGAGCGCCAGATAGATCAGCATACCGAAGATCCACACCAGTTCCCGCGGCGGCTTGTAGGAGCCATACATCAGACCACGGAACATGTGGATATAGACCACGGCAAAGAATGCCGATGCACCAACCGCATGCATGTAGCGGATCAGCCAGCCCCACTCCACATCACGCATGATGTATTCAACGGAGGCGAAGCCTTCGTTGGGAGAGAAGAACATGGTCAGCCAGATACCGGTGAGGAGCTGGTTGATCAGCACCACCAGAGAAAGCACACCGAAGTAGTACCAGAAGTTGAAGTTCTTCGGCGCATAATATTCGGACATGTGACGCTTGTAGGCGTCAACCACGGGCAGACGGGCATCTACCCAATCGACAACGCGATTCACCATTCCCATCATGCCTTGGTCTCCCCTTCTTCAGAGCCGACGATGACGACGCCTTCACTCAGGTACGAATGCGGCGGCACGACCAGGTTGGTCGGTGCAGGCACACTCTTGTACACACGCCCTGCCAGATCGAACTTGGAACCATGACAAGGACAGAAGAAACCGCCGTGCTCCAGTTCTACGGTGGGCTGCTCTTCAAACAGAGGGGAGCACCCCAGGTGAGTACAGGTACCTACCAGCACAAGATACTCTTTTTTGATGGAGCGCCACTCATTCTTGGCGTATTCCGGCTGCTGATCCGCTTCCGACGCAGGGTCGCGCAGCTTTTCATCCAGCTGAGGCAGGGTATCCAGCATGTCCTGGGTACGACGAACCACCCAAATGGGCTGTCCTCGCCATTCCTCGACTACACGCTGCCCGGACTCCAGTTTGCTGATGTCAATCTTTACCGGCGCACCGGCATTCTTGGCTTTAGCACTGGGTTGCCAGGATTTTACGAATGGAACAGCCACACCGACCGCACCCGCAGCACCAATTGCCGAGGTCAGGCCGATCAAAAACGTGCGGCGGCTGCTATTTACGCCGTCGTTGCTCATTGAGTTATTCTCCCCTTAGATCCCACGCTCGGGGTTTGTCCGCGACCCGAGGTCCATCCTCGTGCTACGGGCGGAGTAAGGCGGCGGAAATGGTAAAGAAAAAGCCCACACCTGACAACCGGTTATTCCTGACCGGAAAGACCTAAATGACTGATTTAGACACAAAAAAGCCCAGCATTGCTGGGCTTTTTTGTGAACCGGTTGGCCGGAAGTATTAACGCTTGGAGAACTGCGGACGACGACGCGCCTTACGCAGACCAACCTTTTTACGTTCCACTTCACGGGCATCACGCGTCACGTAGCCGGCACGACGCAGCTGACCACGCAGCTCACCGTCATATTCCATCAGCGCACGGGTGATACCGTGACGGATGGCGCCAGCCTGACCGTTGTTGCCACCACCGCTAACGGTAACCAGCACATCAAACTTGTCAGTCGCCTCTACCAGCTCGAGAGCCTGGCGAACAACCATCTGATTGGTCTTGCGACCAAAGTAGACATCCAGGGGACGACCATTGATGGTGATGTTGCCGCTACCCGGGCGCAGGAAAACGCGCGCGGAAGAGGTCTTGCGGCGACCGGTGCCGTAGTTGGTTTCTACAGTTGCCATCGTCTAAAACCCCTTAGATTTCCAGCTGCTGCGGCTGTTGAGCAGTATGAGGGTGCTCAGTGCCAGCATAGACTTTCAGTTTGCGGTACATGGCGCGACCCAGCGGGTTACGCGGCAGCATACCTTTAACCGCCTTCTCAATGATCATCTCAGGCTTTTCGGCCTGCAGAGTCGCAAAGTTGGCTTCTTTCAGGCCACCCGGGTAACCGGTGTGACGGTAATACATTTTGTCGTTCGCCTTGTTACCGGTAACGGCCACTTTATCGGCATTGATTACGACGATGTAATCACCGGTATCGACGTGTGGAGTGTACTCCGGCTTGTGTTTACCGCGCAGACGGTTTGCGAGTTCGGTCGCCAACCGACCCAGCGTTTTGCCGGAGGCGTCTACCACATACCAGTCGCGCTTTACGCTTTCCGGTTTTGCGCTGTAGGTCTTCATGGAATTCTGCCCTAAAATCAATATGTTACGGGTAGCAAACACCCGCCGGCGTCAGTTCCGCCGGGCAAGAGAGCGCGAATTCTACCCAAGCCCCCCACAGAACACAAGCCATTGAGAGGGATTTGTTGGCATTGACGCACTCAGCAACCAGCAGGTCCGGATTCGCCCTTGTGGGCAGTCGGACCCCGTGGTCAGATTGGGCGCCATCATCCCTTATATTGTCGCCGCAGTAAAACAGGAGCCAACCATGGAATACCGCCGTCTGGGTCGCACCGATCTGAACGTTAGCAGCCTCTGCCTGGGCACCATGACCTGGGGCAGCCAGAACACGGCCGAAGAAGGCCACGCCCAGATGGATATGGCGCTGGACCACGGGATCAACTTTTTTGATACCGCCGAAATGTATGCCGTCCCGGCCAGCCCGGAAACGTCTTTTCGCACCGAAACCATCATCGGCGAGTGGTTTGCCAAAACTGGCCAGCGCAACAAGGTCATCCTTGCAACCAAGGCCGCGGGACCCGGCGACTATGTCAAACATATCCGTGGCGGCCCGCGCTTTACCGCTGCCAGCCTGCAGGAAGCCGTGGAGGGCAGCCTCAAGCGCCTGCAAACCGACGTCATTGATCTCTACCAATTGCACTGGCCGGAACGCACTACCAACTTTTTTGGCCGGCTGGGCTACAAGCACCGTGATGGCGAAGAGGGCATTGCCATTAGTGAAACGGTTGCCGGCCTCAAGGCGTTGATAGATGCAGGCAAGATTCGTCACTGGGGCCTGTCCAACGAGACCCCCTGGGGACTGATGACCTTTATCCACGAAGCGGAAAAAATCGGCCTGCCGCGCCCGGTCAGCATCCAGAATCCTTATTCCCTGCTTAATCGCAGCTATGAAGTCGGCCTTGCCGAAGTGAGCCATCGTGAAGACGTGGGCTTGCTGGCCTATTCGCCGCTGGCGTTTGGCATGCTGACCGGCAAATACCGCAACGACCAGTGGCCGGAAAAGGCGCGACTGACCCTGTTCAAGCATTTCTCCCGCTACACCAACCCGCAAGCGACCGCGGCAACGGAAGCCTATTACACCCTGGCACAAGAGCGCGGCGTCAGCCTGACCCAGCTGGCGCTGCAGTTCGTTACCACCCGGCCGTTTGTCACCAGCAACATTATTGGCGCCACCGATCTTGCGCAGCTGGAAGAGAACCTCAACAGTGTAGACCTGCCTTGGGACAAGGAACTGGAGAAAGCCCTGGAAGCGATTCATACCCGTTTCCCCTACCCCGCACCGTGATAACGGAACCCGTCGGGCGTCATGCTGCCCCCTTAAACCCCCTCCAAAATAGCCTCCCTCCCACTTGCGGGAGAGAGGCTGGGAGAGGGAGCCTTTGAAATTCAAAAACACCCTGATCCCAAAGACCCGTCTCCCTCTGACCCTCCTCCCTCGGGAGTGATCAGTGATCGCCCGGCCGCCATTGTCGATTCGCGGTATAACCATCACCTCCACGGTTCCGGCACCCCTGCCAGCCAGCAGCGGCGAGGCTTGATCTTGCGCCATCGCTGCCACCAGCTCGCAACAGCTGAACCCGGACTCTTGACGCCAGCATGTCGCTCATGCCAATGTTAACACCGTTAACTTGTAGCGATGGACATCTATGGCACGCACCGCTTACCACCACGGCGATCTCCAGCAGCAGGTCCATGACCAGGCGCTTGCCGTGGTACGCGAGCACGGTGACAGCGCCATCAGCCTGCGGGCCCTGGCCAAGCAGATTGGCGTCAGCGCTCCGGCGCTATATCGCCATTTTGCCGACCGGGAAAGCCTGTTGGCGGAACTGGCGATCAGTGGCTTCGAAGCATTACGCCAACGCCTGCTGCAGGTGAAGCACACCCCGCCACGGCAAGCACTGATTGGCATTGGCCTCGCCTATGTTCGCTTTGCCCAGGACGAGCCCAACCTGTACCGGCTAATGTTCGGCGGGCAGGTGCTGCCCCGCGGAGTCCACCCACGACTGGACGACGCCGGCAAGGCAGCCTTCCAGGTTTTGGAGGACACCGTAGAACGGGCGCGCCACAGCGGCTATCTGAAACCCATGCCGCTGGCACTAATGACCGCCACCGCCTGGTCACTGGTCCATGGTCTGTCCCAGCTGACTATTGACGGCCATCTGCCGAACGCCGATGCCGAACCCCATCTTGCCGAAGGCATCACCAGCCTGTTGCTGGAAGGGGCCATCGCCGACACCAACCGCGCTACCGATAATAACGAGGATTCCCCATGAGCAGCCCACAACCCAGCACCCTACGCCTCGGACGACGCTATCGCGCCAACCGACTGGAGAGCGGCTATGACGCCATCGTCATCGGTTCCGGCATTGGTGGTCTGACCGCCGCCGCCTGCCTCAGCAAGCTTGGCAAAAAAGTGCTGGTCCTGGAGCAGCACTACACCGCAGGGGGATTCACCCACAGTTACGACCGCAATGGCTACGAATGGGATGTGGGGGTGCATTACATTGGCGATATGGGCAGCAGAAAAACCATGGGCCGTCGCCTGTTTGATCTGGTCACCGACAACCAGCTGCAATGGGCACCGATGGACCCGGTCTACGATCGACTGTTTATCGGGGAGCGCCAGATTGATCTGGTTGCAGGCCCGAAAGCCTTTGCCGACGAGCTAAAGAAACAGTTCCCGGATGAAGAACGCGCCATCGACACTTATCTTGGCTATCTGTCACAGGTCTCTGCTGCCATGCCCGGCGTCACCCTCGCCAAAGTCATGCCCGACCTTCTGGCCAGTCCCTTCCGCTTCCTTGCCCGCCGCAAGGCACCGGACTTCCTGAACTGGCCGACCCGCGACGTGCTGCTGACCCTGACCCGCAACGAAGAGCTGATTGCCGCGCTCACCGGTCAATGGGGAGACAACGGCCTGGTTCCCAACGATTCCAGCTTTATCATTCATGCCCTGATTGCCCGCCATTATCTGCATGGTGGTTACTACCCTGTCGGCGGCGCATCGGAAATGGCCAAAACCATCATTCCGGTGATCCAGCAAAGCGGCGGCGAAGTCTTTACCTACGCCGATGTACAAGAAATCCTGATCGAAAAGAGTAAAGCCGTCGGGGTGCGCATGGCTGACGGCACAGAGATCCATGCCCCCGCTATCATCAGTAACGCCGGGGTATTCAATACCTTTGGCCCCCTGCTGCCAGAGAGCGCCCCCCACAAGGATTTCTATCAAATGAAGCTGGGCCAGGTGCAGCGCTCAATGGCCAGTGTATGCCTGTATATTGGCCTGCAGGACACCGCAGAGAACCTGCAGCTACCGAAGACCAATTTCTGGATTTACCCCGGCACCGATCACAAGCAACAGGTTGAGCAGTTTCTGGCCGACCCGGATAACCACGATATTCCACTGACCTATATTTCGTTCCCCTCTGCCAAGGATCCCAGCTTCACGGAACGTTACCCCGGGCGCGCCACCATCGAAATCGTCGCCCCCGGGCCCTTCGAGTGGTACCAGCAGTGGGCCGACAAGCCATGGGGCAAACGTGGCGACGACTACGAGGCGCTCAAGGAAGAATACGCCCAGCGCTTGCTGGAGAAACTCTACGAAAAAATGCCCCATCTGCGAGGCAAGGTAGACTACTACGAGCTCTCGACGCCGTTATCAACGGATTATTTCTGCCGCTATCCCAGCGGCGAAATCTACGGTCTTGACCACACACCCCAGCGGTTTGAGCAGGACTGGCTAAAACCGAAAACCCGCATCCCCGGCCTCTACCTGACCGGCCAGGACATCATGACCTGCGGGGTGGTTGGCGCCATGATTGGCGGCCTGCTCACGACCGTCGCCGTCGGCGGCGCCAAAAGCCTGCCGCTGGCCAAGAAAGTGTTCGCAGGCTAATGCATCTGCCCTTCTGGCTGTGCACCGGCCTGCTAAGCCCTGTACTGATGGCACAGGCCCTGCACACTCGCCGCACCACCCTGCGCCTGCCTGAGGCCGACGGGGCCCGTCATGGTCAGTGGGGGCACGGGGCCCCCTCACAACGGCTGTTGGTGATAGGCGAATCGACTGCTGCCGGGGTCGGCGTGGAGTACCAGCGTCAGGGATTGGCGAGCCAACTGGCGCTTCAGATCTATCAGAGCAGGGGCGTATCGGTGCAATGGCACACCGCCGGAGTCAACGGCGCGCGCGCTGGAGCGCTCATCAATACCGCCAACGACCTGCGCATCGCGCCGGTGGATCACATCTTTATCAGTCTGGGCGTCAACGACACCACCGGCCTGACCCGCCGCCAAGCGTATTATCATCAGCTCCTGACGCTAAGCCATGCCCTCAAGCGACACAGCCCCGCCGCCAGACAATACCTTCTTGCCGTGCCGCCCATGCACCGCTTTACCGCCTTGCCAAGCCCACTTCGGCAACTACTGGGCTGGCGCGCCCGGCAACTGGATGAAAAACAGAAACAGCTGGCCAGGCAGAACTCAGGACACCTTCAGCATATCCATTACCCCCAGCTGGAAGACCCCGCGTTATTGGCTGTAGATGGCTACCATCCTGGCGCTCTGGGTTATCAGACCATGGCTCGGGCGGTCGCAGCGCAGCTCGCGGACTAACCCTGGTGCCGCATACGGGACGCACATCCGGCCCGCAAGAAAAAGGGCGGCTATCGCCGCCCTCTTCAATCGCTACCGAAAGAACCAGCCGACGCCGAAACGCCACAACCCCTGATCCAGCGTATCGACACCCCGATCCACGTCCAGCCACTGCTGGCTGTAACCGCCCCGCATGAAGAGTCGATCATTCACATCCAGGCGCACACCTGCACCGACCTCATAACTGAAGACCGTGTCGGACAGCGTCGGCGTGTCGAAACCACAGTAATAGCCCCACCAGGGATCCCACCAACACACTGGCACTGAAGGCCCAGTAGGCACATTGGTGTCCAGATAGGTCGCGCCAATCGCACCTTGCACATAGGGCGTTAACGCCTTGCGGAAAAAGTGATAAGTCCCGTTCAGGTTCATGGTGGTCATTTCCAGCTCACCACGACCATCAAAACGCCCGGTGGGATCCACCTGGTTGGTGGTACGGAAATCGGTGTCCACCCATTCCAGCGCGAACCCCATCTGCACGTGCTCATCCAGGTTATAGGCAAAATCGAACCCGAAGCCGATATCGTCATCAATACGCACTTGAGAGCTGCGATCCCCGTTCAGGGTCTGGCCCTGCAACCCGAGGAAACGAAAGCCCCCTTCCCATCGCTCCGTACGATAACTGTTGGGGATTTCGGCTATCGCATTCAGCGACACGGTTGCCACCAGCAACCCCAGCAGACTACGACCCCTCATCACATCCCTCTCCTTGCTCTATAAAAAAGGCGAACCCATTATCGGATTCGCCTTTTATATCACGAAGTTGCCTTGGGCATCAGAATCGGTAACTCATTTGTGCGCCAATGACATCTGCCTCGAGCTCGTAGGTGCCTTTCAGTTGAGCTCCCTTTTCAGAGCGGTTGATATCCGCATCATCAACAAAGATATGGGCATATCCTACATCCACTGTCATGTTGTCGGAGAGGTTGAACCCGGCGCCAAGGGTGGCCCAGATACGGTCGGAGTCCGGTGAAATGGCCGAACGGTTATTAGTCCCCTGGGTAGAATCTTCCTTGGCCACACCGAATCGGAGCACAGTGCCGCTATTCAAGGTGTGATTCAGGCCCAGGGAATACCGCGCGGTATTCTCCCAGTCGAATTCTTCCGTTGGATTGAATGCCAGACTGGGGCTCTCTACGACCAGAGCATCCAGAGAGCTCCATTCCATCCATTCGACCCCCAGCAGCAATTGGGTTCGGTCCGACAGATCGCCGGCATAGGACAATTGAAGCGTTGCGGGCAAATCGATTTCGGCTGTACCGGAATAGGCACCTGGCGCCACGGGATTCCCTGCTGCGGTGGACAACCCCGCACCAACGGTGGAGAAGGTAATATCCCCTTCCACTTCGTAACTCATTTCAGAGCGGTAGGCGACACCGAAGTGGTTGTTGTCATCCGGGCTGTAGGTCAGACCAAGGTTCCAGCCATAGGCGTCATCATCCCCTTCCAGACGAGTCGCGGCATTGCGGATATCCGCATCCAGCGTCTGGTAACTGATCCCCAGGCCCACATTGAGGTTATCGGTGACCTGAATGGCAAGGGAAGGATTGATGTTCACGGTTTGCAGATCCGATTCCGTGGCGTAAAGATCACCCGCGGTCACCGTACCTAACGGGGTCCCCGCATAGGCATTACCCCAACCGCTTTCATATTCAATCTTGGTGCCAAAGGGAGACACCACACTCAAACCAAATGTCATGGTGTCACTGATCGGAACGGCGAGAAACGCGCTCCCCACAAACGGTTCAACATCATCAAAATCCCCGGGGCCGGTCCCGGCCTGGGGGATCACACCAGCAAAAGTGCCATCGCTGTCCGCCTTGAAGGTCGTGTCGACCCACACCTGATGGAGCGGAATGGAAATTTCGGTTTTGCGCAGTTCTGCCAGTGTTGCCGGGTTAAACCATTGATTGGAGGCGTTATCACTGAGTACACCTGCCCCGGCATAAGCGTTGCCCATGGCAGACACTGACTGATAGGACACACCAAAGCCGCTGGCCATGACATGGCCCGACAGTAATCCCATAGCAGAACCGACGATGAAAATACCTGTTCTTTTCATTGTTGCTCTCCCTCTTCCTTAAAATGGAATTGTTCTCGCAAGGCCAATCCGGGGCCCATTACTCCTTATACACCTTCTGGTGCAGGCAGCAACATTCACCCTATGCATAACCTTTACGGTCAAACAGCGTTTTTTTGTAAAAACTGAAGGGAGTTCAAGATGTCAGCCGCATCAGCGGCCAGGCGTCATCATTCGCCCACAAAAAAGGGCTGCCGAAGCAGCCCTTTTCTGTATTGGGCGAAACCGGAATCAGTCCGCCAGTACCGCCTTGGCGATAATGGTCTTCATGATCTCGTTGGTACCGCCATAGATGCGCTGGACACGGGAGTCAGCGAACATGCGGGCAATCGGGTATTCCCACATGTAACCGTAACCACCGTGCAACTGCAGACATTCGTCAATCACTTCGCACTGCAGATCAGTAATGTAGTACTTGCCGGCAGCGGCAGTGGGAATATCCAGCTCTTTCTTCAGGTGCAGCTCAAGACAACGGTCCACGTAGGTACGGGCCACCGCCAACTTGGTGTGCATCTCGGCAATCTTGAACTGGGTGTTCTGGAAGTCCGCAATGGATTTACCAAACGCTTTACGCTCTTTCACGTACTGGATGGTCTGCTCCAGGGCCGATTCGGCCATGGCCAGGCCACCGATGGAGATACCCAGACGCTCCTGCGGCAGTTCTTTCATCAGGTAGATGAAGCCCATGCCTTCTTCACCCAGCAGGTTTTCGGCAGGCACCTTAACGTCCTGGAAGAACAGCTCGGAAGTATCCTGGGCCTTCATGCCCACTTTCTTCAGGTTGGTGCCCTTCTCGAAGCCTTCTGAATCGCAATCAACCACGAACAGGCTGATACCTTTCGCGCCCTTGCTGGGATCAGTCTTGGCCACCACGATCACGATGTCCGCGTTCTGTCCGTTGGTGATAAAGGTCTTGGAGCCGTTCAGGACGTAGTGATCGCCCTGCTTCACCGCGGTGGTCTTCACGCCCTGCAGGTCGGAGCCCGCACCCGGCTCGGTCATGGCGATGGCGCCAATGCACTCACCGGTAACCATCTTCGGCAGGTACTTTTCTTTCAGAAATTCGCTACCGTTGTTCTGGATGTAAGGCGCCACGATCTCGGTGTGCAGACCCCAGCCGATACCGGTCAGACCGAGACGGGAAATCTCTTCGTTGATGACCACGCTGTACAGGAAGTCCGCTTCGATTCCACCGTACTGCTCTTTTACCATCGGGCACAGGAAGCCCTGCTCACCCGCTTTGAGCCAGATTTCACGGGGCACAACGCCTTGCTTTTCCCACTCTTCATTGTTGGGAACGGCTTCAGCCTCGAGGAACTTGCGAACGGTATCGCGGAAGGTTTCGTGGTCGGAATTGAACAGCGTACGGGGGATCATGAATCTCTCCGGTTTCGTGTTGGGGAAGTGGCCCCGAAACCGGAAATGGCCGGGGCACAGAATATCCCCATGATGTTCACTGATACTGCCATTGGGCAATGACCGAATTGATCAATGCCTTTTCGCCCTGAGACATACGGCCAATAGTAGTGAAAGCGTCGTGAGCAAGCTCCGGGGCTCAAGCCCGGTGTTCACGCCCAAGATACTCCGACGACTGCATTTCCTGCAGACGGGAACGGGTACGTTCGAACTCGAAATCCAACCGCCCCCCGGCATAAATATCCTCAATAGGGGTTTCTGCCGTCATCACCAGTTTGACTGCCCGGTCGTAAAACTCATCGACCATGTTGATGAAGCGACGTGCCATGTCATCCTTGGCCGCCCCCATCTGTTCCACGTTGGCTACCAGAACGGTGTGAAATTCCCGGGCGATTTCGATGTAGTCAGTCTGGCTGCGAGGCCCATCGCACAGCGCCTTGAACTCAAACCAGACCACATCATCGGCACAGACCACCGTCGGAATCTTGCGCCCCTCAATCAACACATTGCCTGCATCACGGTGACGCGAGTGATCGGGCTCCAGGGTATGAAAACGCTCGTGCAGATAGGCCTCTGCCGTTTCACCCAGCGGACAGTGATACAGCTCCGCCTGCTCCAGCAGCCTCAACCGGTAATCGGTGCCGCCATCCACATTCATCACCTGGGTATGCTGTTTGAGCAGGGCAATGGCAGGCAAGAAACGCGCTCGCTGAAGACCGTCACGATAAAGCCCATCGGGCTCAATATTGGAGGTCGCGACCAGAGTGACGCCATTGGCGAACAGTTCTTCCATTAACCCGGCCAGAATCATCGCATCCGTGATGTCGGTGACAAAGAACTCATCAAAACACAGCACCCGAGCCTGGCTGGCGAACTTCCGGGCAATGCTGATCAACGGATTCTTCTCGCCCTGCCGTTCCCGCATTTCACGGTGCACCTTCTGCATGAACCGGTGAAAGTGCATGCGGCGCTTCTGATCAAAGGGTAACGACTCGAAGAACACATCCATCAGGTAGGTTTTGCCGCGCCCAACGCCCCCCCACATATACAGCCCCATCTGTGGACGAGGCTTGCGAAAGCGCCCAAACAAGCCTCCTCCGGAGGGCTCCGCCAGCAAGCGATGATACAGATCATCCAGCGCTTCCACGGCCCGCAACTGGGCGGCATCCTGGAAGAAATCCTGGCGCTGAAGGTCGGCCTGATATTGCTCAAGAGGAGTCATAGTCATTGTGGCAGCAGGTGGAGCGGGCCAATGTAGCGCCGGGGCCCGGCGCTGACAAGCGGCAGCCGGCGTGTCGTTAACCGGATACCGGCAGGTGACTGGCCGCAGCTTCCTTCAGTTCCACCAACCGACCGTGGAAGAAGTGGCCGCAATCAGGGAAACGAATCAGATCCGGGGTCAACGGTGTTTGCTCGGCCCAGCGGAACACTTGCTCCGCCGGCACCACCTCATCGTCGTCACCCTGTACTACCGTCACGGGACAACCCGTGGTCTCGATATCGGTGAACGGATAATGGTGAACTGGCGGCGCCACTAGCAGCAAGGTACTGACGGGCATGCCATTGGCATTGAGGATTTCAGCCCCCCGACAGGCGACAAAACTGCCAAACGAAAAGCCCGCCAGCCACAGGGGGGCCTGAGGGAACTGTTCGCGTAACCAGCTGTGAATCGCCAGCAAGTCTTCGGTTTCACCGATGCCATCGCTGTAAGCACCCTGACTGTCCCCCACCCCGCGAAAGTTGAAGCGCACTACCGCGCCCCCCTTGTCCCGGACCAGCCGCGTCAATGTGGTCACCACCTTGTTGTCCATGGTGCCACCAAACAAGGGATGAGGATGGCAGACAATGGCAACAAAAGGTGGCGCATCGCTGCCCTGTTCGAAAACAGCTTCCAGTTGCCCACTCGGCCCTGCCAGCTGTAGCCGTTCAGCCATGTGCCACCTCCATCGATGAATTGTTACGAGTTGTCCCCTTGGCGACCTCGCGGCACTGTGCTGCAATAGTCCGCAGTTGTCGTCAAAGACTGACGACAGTGTACAGGAGTATGCCATGGATATGCTGACAACCGGGGTATTGAGCTTTGCTGCCGGCGTCATTGTTGGAGCAGGCTTGCTGTTCTGGCTGTTACCGGCCCGCCGTCAGGCCGGGCAACTGATTCGTGACCGTGACGAGGCCCGTCAGGCACTGGAGCACTACCGCTCGCAAGTGGATGACCACTTCCTGCATACCGCAGAACTGGTCAACGATATGACCCAGGCCTACCGCACTGTCCATGAGCATCTTTCCAAAGGCGCCCAGGCACTGTGTTCCGAGGGAGGGCGCAAACGCGCAGCGGCCAAATCCCTGGATTCTGCCCCGAACCGTGACAATTCCGACCCGATCAACCCCCCACTGGACTACGCCCCCAGCGCCCAGGGAACGCTGGCCGAGGACTTCGGGCTGCGACGCAAGCCGGAAGGCCCCTTCGAGCCTGTTGATGTAGACAACCCTGCCCCTGACGCCATTGTTGAACCCCCTCGAGATTATGCCGAGGGCATGGACGACAACAACGAAGACAGCCCCCGCAAGGACAAGTAGTTCCGAAGCGAAAACGGATTGCGGGCAACCCTGCTTTGGGGCCGGCAATCCGCGCCAACCTACGGAAGAAATGTCTCCGGCACCCGCATCGGCACAGGCGCGTCATCGACAACAATCTCGGCGGGAAGATGCCCCGCGGGATCCCCATCCGCCTGCACAGGCTCTGCAGCCTGCTCACACTGGATATGGACTTTTTCTGCCCGTAGCGAGGCGACCCCGTCCACCCGCTCCATTCGGCCCAGTAACAGGGCGCTCAGGCAACGCAGCAAGAACCGTACTCCCGGTTTCTGGAACAGCAGCACCTGTACCTGTGGACGCAGAATGTTCGCTTCCCGACTGAGCACAAAGCTGCCGCCATAATGGCGACCATTGGTCACGATCGCCGAGAAACAATCCAGCGGACGACCGTCCACAGTGACCCGGTATTGCCGTTCACCATAACGACGAATCTGTCCAAGCATGGCCAACACATATGCCAGCTTGCCAAAACGCTCCTTGATACCGAGATTGACCCCGTCTACTACCCAGGCGTCATAACCAATGCCACACATCATGATAAAACGGCGGCCATTCAGACGAGCCGGTGTCACTGACACACTTTTTCCACAGACCACCACCCGCGCTGCGGCTTCCGGCTTTTTCGGCAGGCCAAGCTCCCTGGCCAGCACGTTGGCGGTCCCGGTGGCGAACACTCCGAGCGCAACCCCGGGCGCCAGGCCATTGAGCACTTCATTGGTGGTGCCGTCACCGCCCACTGCCACGACACAATCGCCCTGATCCTCGAGCTCATTCAGGTAGCGCGTCGCGTCATTGGGCCCGGTGGTGTGATACAAGCGCACCCTTGCTCCCAGTTGCTCCAGCTCGGCCACAAAACGGCAAAGCAGTGCCTCCCGGCCACCCCCGGCCGCCGGGTTGTAGATAACGGTGATCTTCATGTTGGAAAGGAAACCCTCGTACTGCTCCCGGTTCAGGCCGGGTTATCGATGTCGATAAAGGTGTGCTCAATGCCGTAATTGTCGCTGAGCCATTGCCCCAGCGCCATGACCCCATATCGCTCTGTGGCATGATGACCACAGGCAAAATAGTGAATGCCGGTCTCGCGGGCGAAATGGGTGGTAGGCTCGGAAATCTCGCCACTCAGGTAGGCATCCACGCCCTTGAGTTGCGCCTTTTCAATAAATCCCTGAGCACCGCCCGTGCACCAGCCAATGGTCTCAATCTCGTCGCCGGGATCCCCCACATGCAGAGGGGTACGCCCCAACACCGCTTCGGCATGGGCACTGAACTCTTCGGCAGACATGGGGCTATCCAGGCGACCGATGTTACCGACCGGAAGCGGCGAATCGTCCAGTCCGCCCTCGGTGATCAGCCCCAACCGGCGGGCCAGTTGCGCATTGTTGCCAAGGGTGGGATGGGCATCCAGCGGCAAGTGATAGGCAAACAGGTTGATATCGTGGCGCAGCAAGGTCTGCAGGCGCTGTTTTTTCATGCCGCGTACTCGCTGATCTTCCCCTTTCCAGAAATAGCCATGATGGACCAGGATCGCATCCGCATCCTCGACAATAGCGGCATCAATCAGGGCCTGGCAGGCCGTCACGCCACTGACCACTCGCCGTATCTGCTCGCGCCCTTCCACCTGAAGCCCGTTGGGGCAGTAATCCTGAAAGCGGTCCGCGGCCAGTTCCTGGTCGAGCAAGGACAACATGTAATCGCGCTTGAGCATGACACCTACCGGAAAAGATCAACATTCCTGACCCTGGAGCCCCCTCTATCACCCGAACGGCGGTAGAATTTCCACTCCACAGGCCCTACTATGCGCGCAGTTTACCTATCCGGGCCTGCACTTGTCTTGTCACCCGCCAAACGGGGCCACAGCCAAGCCAAGCCACGCCGGAATACGCACACCATGGGGGCACTGTCGGTGGTCAGAGTCTTTCGCTTTTTTGCCGGACCTATCTTTGCCGGGCTTGCCGTCGGTCTGGCTGTGCTGTGGTGGTATGAATGGGGTCCGAGCGCCCAGCCCGCACGCCACGACACCGGTGTTGCCAGCTATGCCGGCGCCGTCACCCATGCCGCTCCCGCGGTGGTCAACATCTTCACCAGTCAGGTCGTGACCAGCGACGACGATGCCGAATCGCCTCTCTTCAATCGGTTCATGGAGCAACCCCGCCGGGAACGCGCGCTGAGCAGCCTGGGGTCCGGGGTTATTGTGGACGATGCCGGCTATGTTCTCACCAGCCATCACGTGATCCGCGATGCGGACGAAATCCTGGTAGCACTGCGCGATGGTCGTGACGCACCGGCACGAGTCGTCGGGGCGGACCCGGAAACTGACCTGGCACTCTTGCACATCGCCCTGGAAAACCTGCCAGAGGTGGAGCTCAACGGTAACGGCCCGGTTCAGGTAGGCGACGTGGTACTCGCCATCGGCAACCCGCTGGGTGTCGGACAGACGGTGTCCATGGGTATTGTCAGTGCCACCGGTCGCAGCCATCTGGGCATTGCGACCTTCGAGAATTTTATCCAGACCGATGCGGCCATTAACCGGGGGAATTCCGGTGGCGCACTGATTGATACCAACGGCCATCTGATTGGCATCAACACCGCCATCCTCTCCGCTGACGGCTCCTGGCAGGGGATTGGCTTTGCCACTCCCGCCTCAATCGCCAAGGAAGTGATGAGCGACCTGATAGAACACGGCCGGGTTATTCGCGGCTATCTGGGCGTCACAGTACAGGACATCACCCCCTCACTGGCCGACACCTTTGGTCTGGAGGAAGTGCGCGGAGGGCTGATTGCAGAGGTCGTCGTGGACAGCCCCGCCCACAAAGGGGGACTGCAGCCCGGGGACGTCCTGGTCGGCATTAACGACCAGCCCATGAAGGATGGCTATGAGGCCATGAATCGTATCGCCGGAATGAAGCCCAATGCCGAGGTCACGTTGAATGTGGTCCGCAATCGCCAGCCCCTGGCTGTCGAGGTGGTGATCGGCACACGCCCCCCTGCCGAGACCGATTAACCTCTGGATAACGCCTTGCGGAGCAAGGCGTGACCCGATGCGCCTATCTGCCCACAAGGGGGCTCTCAGGCCTTCAGGCTTACCGTCCTACAGCAGCGTATCCAGCGCTTCAATCAAGGCCTGATTTTGCTCCGGGGTGCCGACGGTAATCCGCAGGTAGTCGGCGATGCGTTCAGGCTTGCCAAAATGGCGCACGATCACTCCCTGTTCCCGCAATCCCCTGGCCAGGCTTTCGCCGCTGTGTTGCGGATGACGGGTGAACAGGAAATTGGCCGCAGAGGGCAGCCCCTCAAAACCGCGCTGGCTCAACGCCTCATCCAGCCACTCCCGTTGCTGGATCACCAGATCGCAGCCTTTTTCGAACCACTCCCGGTCGTCAAATGCCGCCTTGCCAGCGGCAATGGCCAGCCGGTCCATGGGATAGGAATTGAAACTGTCCTTGATCCGGTTCAGCCCGTCGATCAGGGCCGCATCGCCCACCGCCAGACCGATACGCAGACCGGCCAGGGAACGGGATTTGGACATCGTCTGGGTCACCAGCAAATTCGGGTAGCGGTTGACCAGCGCAATGGCCGTGTCACCCCCGAAATCGATGTAGGCTTCGTCCACCACCACCAGTGATTCCGTATTGGCCTGCAACAGGCGTTCAATCTCACCTAGAGGCAACAACTGTCCGGTTGGTGCATTGGGGTTCGGGAAGATAATCCCGCCATTGGGCTTGAGATAGTCGTCCACCGAAATGGCCAGCGCCTCGTTCAAGGGCACCGCGTCATACTCGATCTGGTATAACCCGCAATACACCTTGTAGAAGCTGTAGGTGATGTCCGGGAACAGCAGCGGCTTGTCCTGCTTGAAGAACCCCAGAAACAGGTGCGCCAATACCTCATCGGAACCATTGCCGACAAAGACCTGATCACGGGTAATGCCGTAACCCTTATCCGCGTAGTACCCGGCGATGGCTTCCTTCAGCTGCCCGCTATCCGGATCCGGATACAACCGCAGACGCGCATCCGCCTGCTCCCGAATGGCCTCGATCACCCGGGGTGACGGGCCCAACGGGTGCTCATTGGTATTCAGCTTGACCAGCTTGCTCATCGTCGGCTGCTCACCCGGCACATAGGGCTCCAGCTGATGAACAAAGTCACTCCAGTATTTGCTCATAGTTTTTCCGTCCGACGTCGGACGTCAGACGTCTGACGCCTTGTTGATTCTGAATTCTGCGCTGCGGGCATGGGCGGTGAGGCTTTCGCCGCGGGCAAGGGGTGAGGCAATGGCAGCCAAGGAGCTGGCCCCTTCCGGGGAGCAGCCAATCAGGGAGCTGCGCTTCTGGAAATCATAGACCCCCAACGGCGAAGAAAACCGCGCGGTGGCACTAGTGGGCAAGACGTGGTTGGGGCCGGCACAATAATCCCCCAGCGCCTCCGGGGTGTGACGCCCCAGGAAAATGGCGCCAGCGTGGCGGATTTTTTTCGCCCATTGCTCGGCATCGTCGATGGATAGCTCCAGGTGTTCGGAGGCAATCACATTGGCAATGTCGATGGCCTCATCCAGATCTTTCACCTGAATCAGCGCCCCCCGGTTTTTCATGGAGGTCCGGATGATGGCCTCACGCTCCAGCGTCTGGGCCAGTGTTTCCATAGCGTCAGCGACCTGCTTGAGGTAATCCGCGTCCGGGCACAAAAGGATCGCCTGAGCCTCCTCATCGTGTTCCGCCTGGGAAAACAGGTCCATGGCAATCCAGTCCGGATCGGTTTTGCCGTCGCACACCACCAGAATTTCCGACGGGCCGGCGATCATGTCGATGCCCACCTTGCCAAAAACCTGGCGCTTGGCTTCCGCCACGTAGATATTGCCGGGGCCGACAATCTTGTCCACCGCCGGCACGGTGTCCGTGCCGTAGGCCAGGGCCGCCACCGCCTGGGCGCCACCCACCGAAATAAACCGGTCTACCCCGGCGATGGCCGCCGCCGCCAGCACCATATCGTTGAGCTCGCCCCCCGGCGCCGGAGATACCATGATGATGTCCTTCACGCCCGCCACCTTGGCGGGCAAGGCATTCATCAACACCGAGCTGGGATAGGCCGCCTTGCCACCGGGCACATAGATCCCTGCACGGTCCAGCGGCGTCACCTGCTGGCCCAGCAAGGTGCCATCGGCCTCGCGGTAAGACCAGGAATCCTGTTTCTGCTTTTCGTGATAGCTGCGCACCCGTGCCGCTGCCGCTTCCAGCGCCTCACGCTGTTCTGTCGGAATCCGCGCCAGGGCGGCCTGCAACTGGTCCTCACCCACCACCAGATCTGCGGCGGCACTGACCTCGCGGCGATCAAACCGCGCGGTGTACTCCACCAATGCAGCATCACCGCGTTTGGCCACATCCCGCAGGATGCCCTGAACCCGCTCGGCCACTTCCGCATCGCGCTCCTCGGACCAGGCAGTCAGGGCCGCCAGCCGGGCATCGAAGTCAGCGTCTTGAGTGTTGAGCCAGGTGGTTTCCATGTTTGGGTACCGTAAGAGTCAAAATCAAAGTCCAGTTTTACCACAGAGGGCACAGAATTCACTGAGGGAAAAACCGGGAATTTTCTATCAGCGGGATCAGCAGAACCTTTCAACCACGCCAGGGTAGAAAGGTCTTACTCTGCCGGTCTCTGTCGCTTCTGAGGTAAAAGCAAAAACGGCGTCTAGTCTTTCCGCGAGGCGACTGCCGCTTCCAGCTTGTCCAGGATCGCCTGGATATCCGCATGCCGGGTCTTCATGCTGGCGCGGTTGACGATCACCCGGGTAGAGATATGCGCAATCAGCTCGGTAGGTTCCAGACCGTTGGCTCGCAGGGTATTCCCCGTATCAACGATATCCACGATACGGTCAGCCAGCCCCACCAATGGCGCCAGTTCCATGGCGCCGTACAGTTTGATCACTTCGGCCTGCTTGCCCTGCTCGGCAAAATACGCCTTGGCCACATTGACGAACTTGGTGGCGACACGCAGGCGGCTCCCCACTTCCGGGGCATCATTGAGGGCAGCGACCATCAACTTGCAACGCGCGATGTTCAGATCCAGCGGCTCGAACACACCGTCCGCGCCATGCTCCATCAGGACATCTTTACCAGCCACGCCGATATCGGCGGCACCGTGCTGCACATAGGGCGGCACGTCGGTGGCGCGGATAATGATGATCTTCACGTCATCACGGGTGGTGTCGAAGATCAGTTTGCGTGACGCAGAGGGATCTTCCAGCAGCTCAATGCCTGCCGCCTTCAGCAGCGGCAGGGTTTCCTTGAGAATGCGGCCCTTGGAGAGGGCAATGGTCAACGGTTTGGTCATGAGGCTTCCGTTATCGGGGCACACGGCGAATCACCGCGCCCAGCGATTGCAGTTTCTCTTCAATACACTCGTAGCCACGATCAATGTGGTAGATGCGATCTACGATGGTTTCCCCTTCTGCCGCCAGCGCCGCAATCACCAGCGATGCCGATGCTCGCAGGTCAGTGGCCATCACCGGTGCGCCCGTGAGCTGCTCGACACCCCGACAGATGGCGGTGTTGCCTTGTACTTCGATGTCGGCGCCCATGCGATTCATTTCCTGCACGTGCATGAAGCGGTTTTCAAACACCGTCTCGACAATGGTGCCGGTTCCCTCGGCAATCAGGTTCAGGGCCATGAACTGGGCCTGCATGTCGGTGGGCATCGCCGGGTACGGTGCGGTGCGCAGGGACACCGCCTTGGGGCGGCGCCCTTCCATATCCAGCTCGATCCAGTCGTCACCGGTGGTAATGGTGGCGCCCGCCTCTTTCAGCTTTTGTAGCACCGCGTCCAGAATCCCGGGCACCGTATCCTTGGTCTTGATACGTCCGCCCGTGATGGCCGCTGCAATCAGGTAGGTCCCGGTTTCGATTCGGTCCGCCACCACCTGGTGGTGGCAACCGCCGAGGCGCTCGACCCCTTCAATGGTGATGGTATCGGTTCCGGCACCGGAGATTTTGCCACCCATGGCGTTGATGAAATTGGCCAGATCCACCACTTCCGGTTCGCGAGCCGCGTTTTCCAGGTAGGTGGTGCCTTCCGCCAGCGCGGCGGCCATCATCAGGTTTTCGGTGCCCGTCACTGTCACGGTATCCATGACAATTCTCGCACCCTGCAGGCGACCGTCCACGCTGGCGTGAACATAACCATTGGTCACCTCGATCTCGGCCCCCATGGCCTCCAGACCGCTGAGGTGAATATCCACCGGACGGGAGCCAATGGCACAGCCCCCGGGCAGGGACACCGTGGCCTTGCCGAAATGCGCCACCATCGGCCCCAGCACCAGAATCGAGGCCCGCATGGTTTTCACCAGCTCATAGGGTGCCACCAGTTCCTTGATGGTGCTGGCATTCACCTCCACGTGCATGCGGTCATCGATCACCACTTCGACCCCCATACGACCGAGCAACTCGATCAGGGTGGTGACATCCTGCAAGTGAGGCAGGTTGCCCACGGTGACCGGCTCATCGGCCAGCAGGGTGGCAGCCAGAATCGGCAGGGCGGCATTCTTGGCGCCGGAAATCCGGATCTCGCCGTCAAGGCGGCGGCCGCCAGTGATGATCAATTTATCCATGAACGGTCTCTAGACGTGTCTTGAAGGGCCCATGGGCTGACTCAGGCCAGCCCCATCTTCTGGGCTTTTTCCCACTCGGCAGGGGTAAAGGTGATGATCTGCACCGCGTGGATAGTATTACTCTGGATTTGCGCATTAATGGTGGCGTACACCAGCTGCTGCTTCTTCACCGGCATCAGACCCTCGAAGGCATCGGACACCACGCGAATCTGGAAACGGTCACCGCCACCTTCCACGGCCACATCGGCACCGTCGAAACCGGCTTCCACCAGCGCTTTTACCTCTTCCGGATTCATGATTGCTCCTTTTCCCGGGCGCAATGGCCCCAAACGGCACAGGAGCGGGATGAAACCCGCTCCTGTCAAAGGCGCAATAATACGCGAGCCGCGGCGAGCTTGCCACGGCACGGCCGGAGTCAGCCCTTGGCTTCGTCCTTCAGGCCGGTGTCGATATTGGTATCCGCCGACCAGTTATCGATCACCTTGTCGATATCGTTGTACTGCTGCATGCCTTGGGCAAACTGGCTCTTGAAGGTATCCGCCAGGTCCAGGCCATTCACGTACACATTGATTACCTTCCACTGGTCATCGCGCAGGAACAGGGTGTAGTAAATTGGTATGGTCTTGCCCGAGTTGGTCCGGATTTCCATGCGTACGCGGGCGTAATCGCCGCGACGGTCACCGTCTTCCATGGGCAAGGTACTGATCTTCTGGCCATCATAGAGGGTAATGCCCGAGGCATAGGTATTGATCAGGCTGTTCTTGAACACGTCCAGAAACCGGTATTTCTGCTCCTTGGATGAGGGCCCAAAGTAGTCCCCCATCACCATCCGCGTGATGCGCTTGAAATCCACCATATCCGCCAGTTCTTCGCGCACCAGCTGCCGGGCCTTCTCCGGATTGGCTTCCAGCTGCGCACGCTCAGCTTCAATACGGGATGTCATGCGTTCGACGGCATCCTCTACCACTTGGCGAGGATCCGCTTCGGCACGCCCCAGCACCGCCAACATCATCAGCACCAGTGCCAGGCCTGTTCGGTAATAGTGACGCATTTGCATAGTAAACTCCCTGTGACAGTCGGGCGGTTTTACGGTGTTCCGGCCGCGCTGTCCAGAACCATCCTTCCTCCTTTGGAGTCGAAACGCTCCGAGCAGTTCCAAAAGAAACAGATTTCCGATCAACGCGTTGCAACATGTATAATCGCCGCAACCAAGGAGATTGCATGAGTCACGACCACATTGCTGTCGGCCAGCGGGTACTGGATATCGAAGCCCGCGCCGTCGATGCCCTGAGGGAAAGCCTCGACGACGACTTTGCCACCGCCTGCGATCTGATGCTTCAGGCCCGTGGTCGCGTCATTGTCACCGGCATGGGCAAAAGTGGCCACGTGGGCGGCAAACTCGCCGCCACCCTTGCCAGCACCGGCACCCCGGCATTTTTTGTCCACCCTGGCGAAGCTTCCCATGGCGACCTGGGCATGATCACCCAGGACGACGTGGTCCTTGCCCTGTCCAACTCGGGCGAAACGGCCGAAGTACTGGCCATCCTGCCGGTCATCAAGCGCAAAGGCACGCAACTGATCGGCATGACCGGCAGACCGCAATCCTCCCTGGCGCAACTGTCCAATGTGCACCTGACGGTAGCCGTGACCGAAGAAGCCTGCCCACACAACCTGGCGCCAACGTCTTCCACCACCGCCGCCCTCGCCATGGGTGATGCGCTGGCTATTGCCCTGCTGGAAGCCCGGGGCTTCACCGCCGAGGATTTTGCGCTCAGCCACCCCGGAGGCAGCCTGGGGCGCCGACTGCTTCTGAAAGTGGATGACATCATGCACTCCGGTGAAGACTTCCCGCAGGTCAGCTCCACCACCGCGCTCACAGAAGCTCTATTGGAAATGACCCGCAAGGGTCTTGGCATGACCGCCATCACGCACCCGGACGGCACCCTCGCCGGCATCTTTACCGACGGTGACCTGCGCCGCATGCTGGACAGGGACATCGATATCCGTAGCGCCACGATCGCTGACGTGATGATTACCGACCCGATTACGATTGAACCCGGCCACCTGGCCGCTGAAGCCCTGCAAATCATGGAAACCCGTAAAATCAACGGGCTGGTGGTATGCAATGCCCAGCGGCAACCAGTGGGCGCCTTTAACATGCAGGACCTGCTACGAGCTGGAGTGGTGTAATGCTGATTTCCTCCATTGATGCCCAGAACCTGCGGCTAATGGCCTTTGATGTAGATGGCGTCATGACCGACGGCCGCATCTACTTCACCCCTGACGGCGAAGCCCTGAAAGTCTTCAACACACTGGATGGCCACGGTCTCAAGAAACTGGCCGCCAGCGGTGTCACGCTGGCCATCATTACCGGCCGCAACACTCCGATGGTGGCCAAGCGGGCCGCCGACCTGGGCATCCAGCACGTTATCCAGGGCCGAGAGGACAAGGGCGTTGCCCTGCAAACCCTGGCGGCAGAGCTGGGCGTTGATCCCTCCGAGACCGGCTATGCCGGTGACGATGAACCGGACGTTAGCGCGCTGGAATGGGCGCGCCTGAGCTTTGCCCCTGCCAACGCACACGATTGCGCACTTCAGGCAGCCGACCACCACACTGCGCGCCGTGGCGGCGAAGGCGCCGTGCGTGAAATCTGCGACGCCATCCTGCTGCAACGAGGCGCGCAATGAAACGTCAGGGGCTGCTGAGCGCCACTGGGATCCTGCTATTGGGACTGGTGATGCTGATGACGCTGCACGAATGGGACGACTCGCTTCCAGGTCAGGACCTTGCCGTCGAAACGGCACCCGCCATTCTCGCCACTGGAGTGACCGCTCGGGCCTTCAGTGAGAAGGATGGCCAACTGCAGTACCACCTGACAGCAGATGACCTGGTGCAGTACGATCACAACCCTCTCACTGAAATGAAAAACCCGGCGCTGGAAATGAGCAACGACAAAGGCAGCTGGACGATTACCGGGGCCGACGGCACCGTGCAGAACAACGGCGACATGATCATCTTTGCCGGCGACGTAAAAGCACGCAACCCGCAACAGAAAATCGAACTGGACACGCAGGAACTGCGCTTTAACAGCGAAGAAAATATTGCCACGTCACCAGGTGAAGTGGAGCTGCGCTTCGAGAATGGCCAGACCCATGCTGGCGCCCTGGAGGCAGACCTGGACAAGGGCATTCTGTCCCTTGAGCAAGGAGTAAAGAGTGAATTTGATGCCCCGGCTTCGTAGTCTGGTTCTGGGCGGCCTGCTGCTTCATGCAGCCTCGCCGTCCCTGGCAGCCCCGGCAGAAGAACCCATTTCCGTGACTGCTGACAGCGGCCGCTTTGAACAAGACGCAGGCACAGGCTTGTATCGCGGCGACGTGGAATTGCTGCAGGGGGAACGCAAAATGCTGGCCGAAGAAATGCGCCTGTTCACCCGCAATGGCGAACTGGTTCGGGTAGAAGCCAGCGGCAACCCGGTACGACTGTCAGAGGGCAACAGCCTGTCTGCCCACGCCAACAATCTGGTCTACGATATCAAGGCCCGCAGCCTGGTCCTGACCGGCGACGCCTTTATCGAGCATCAGGGCAATACCTTTGAAGGGGCCAAGGTGGAATACAGTCTCGATTCCAAGCGGGTCGATGCCAGTAGTGAAGGCGACCAACGCGTGCGCCTGGTCATCCCGGCCGAAAACCAGGTCCCGGGCAACCAGCAAAAACAGAATGACGAGGCCGATGCCTCCGGATCGGAGTCCGGATCCCCATGACACATTTGCGCGCTCACCACCTGGCCAAAAGCTACAAAGGTCGCCGGGTTATCGAAGATGTTTCCCTGGATGTGGAAGCTGGCCAGATCGTCGGCCTGCTCGGCCCCAATGGGGCAGGCAAGACCACCTGCTTCTACATGATTGTCGGGCTGGTGGAAGCCGATGCCGGCCGCATCGAAATCAATGATGGCGACATCACCCACCTGCCCATGCACGGCCGCGCCAAACGTGGCATCGGGTACTTGCCCCAGGAAGCCAGCATTTTTCGCCGCCTGACGGTGGAAGAGAACATCATGGCCATTCTGGAAACCCGCAAGGAACTGAGCAAGCAGGAACGCCATGAACGCATGGAAAACCTGCTCAAGGAATTCCACATCACCCATATCCGCGATTCGCTCGGCATGAGCCTGTCCGGCGGTGAGCGCCGTCGGGCCGAAATCGCCCGCGGCCTGGCCACCGACCCGGATTTCATCCTGCTGGATGAGCCCTTCGCCGGGGTCGACCCCATCTCGGTCAACGATATCAAGAGCATCATTCGTCAGTTGAAGGAGCGCGGCATCGGGGTGTTGATCACCGACCACAACGTGCGCGAAACCCTGGACATCTGCGACACCGCCTACATCGTCAGCGCCGGCCACATCATTGCCTCCGGCGACGCCGACACCATCCTCTCGAACCAGCAGGTTCGGGATGTGTATCTGGGGGCGGACTTTAGGCTGTAAGAGCCAGGGGTGAGTGAACAGTTAACAGTGAATAGGCTAACAGCGGCGCGGAATAGTCCCGGGGTTTTCCGAACGCCAGAAGCCGCGCCAAGCCCCCGGCCGCGGCCATCAACACCCGAAAAAAGCAGCAAACCAGCCCGCGCACTATTCACTGTTAACTCTTCAGGCTCCTACCACACAACAACCACTGGCACAATTATTGCTAGAGAGAGTTTGAAGCTGTTATTCTCGGGTTTTTGGGGACCACACCAATCCGAGCAGTATGAAGCCCACACTACAACTACAAATCGGCCAACAGCTGACCATGACGCCTCAGCTGCAGCAGGCAATTCGCCTGCTGCAGCTGTCCACGCTGGATCTCAGGCAGGAGATCCAGCAGGCGGTTGAAAGCAATCCCCTGCTGGAACTGGCTGACGACTTTGGCGACGACGCCCTGCCTGAACATGACGAGGAACGTCAGGACATGGACGCAGAGCGTGATGACGCTCTGGAAGAGTTTGTCGACGGTGAACCCGGTGTCGACACCGAGTGGGATGACGTCTACTCAGGCCAAAGCAGCGCCTCTGCTTCTCTGCCGGATGACGCCGACGACTGGCAGCAACGGCACACTGTTTCCGGCAATCTGCATGACCACTTGCACTGGCAGCTGAACCTGACTCCCATGAGCGATGTGGACCGACTCATCGCCACCACCATAATTGAATCCCTGGATGATCGCGGCTACATGACCGTGAGCATCGATGACATTGTCGCCATGATGAATGTCCAGGAAGGGCTGCCAGACGATGAACCCATCGAAGCCGACGAAGTGCTGGCCGTTCAGCACCGCCTGCAGCAATTTGATCCGGTCGGCGTCGCCAGCATTAATCTGGCGGACTGCCTGGGTGTGCAGCTGCGTCAGCTGGAATCCGACACTCCCTTCCTGCCGTTTGCGCTGGCTCTGCTGGACCACCTTGAGCTACTGGAAAAACACGACTACGCCGCGTTGCGCAAGGTTCTACAGCTCTCCGAACAGGAACTGCTGGATGCCCTGTCCCTGATCCGTACCCTGGATCCAGCCCCCGGTGAGCAAATCGGTGAAAGCCAGGTCGATTATGCGGTGCCGGATGTCATCGTCCGCCAGCACCAGGGTCGCTGGCACGTCAGCCTCAACGACGACATCCTCCCCAAGGTCAACCTGCAGCAGCAATACGCTGCCATCGCCCGCAAGACCAGCGGTGAGGACGGTCAATACCTGAAAAACTGTGTTCAGGAGGCCAAATGGTTCATCAAGAGCCTGCAAAGCCGCCACGACACCCTGCTAAAAGTCGCCACCCGCATTGTTGAAGTGCAGCAGGATTTCTTCGACTACGGCGAAGAGGCCATGAAACCCCTGGTACTGGCCGATATTGCTGACGCCGTCGAGATGCATGAATCGACCATCAGTCGGGTCACCAACCAGAAGTACATGACCACACCCCGCGGCGTCTTTGAGCTGAAATATTTCTTTTCCAGTCACGTAGGAACAGATGGCGGAGGTGAGTGTTCCTCCACCGCTATTCGTGCCATTATTAAGAAGCTGGTCGCCGCCGAGAACCCTCGCAAGCCGCTCAGCGACAACAAGCTAGCCAGCTTGCTGAACGAGCAGGGGATCAACGTGGCGCGCCGGACCGTCGCCAAGTATCGTGAGGCGATGAGAATACCGTCATCCAGCGCCCGCAAGCGTTTGGTGTAGGCGCCTGGGACGGCCCATAAGCAGGTAAAGGAGCCAGCCATGCAAATTAATATCAGCGGTCATCACCTGGAAGTTACCGATGCTTTGCGCACCTACGTGGGCGACAAATTCTCCCGCCTGGAGCGCCATTTCGACCAGATCACCAGTGTCCAGGTGATCCTTTCCCCGGAACCCAAGACGCACAAGGCAGAATCCACGATCCATATCTCCGGGGCAGACCTGTTCGCCACCGCTGAAGCCGACGATATGTACGCGGCCATCGACAAGCTGACCGCCAAGCTCGATCGCCAGATTCTTAAACACAAGGAAAAGGCCGTTAACCACAAACACGGCCACTAAACCGAAACGACCATTATGCGAGTTCGCGAACTTCTCACCGAAGCACGCACCCACAACGGGGTGCAGGCCAGCAGCAAGAAGCAGCTGCTGGATCAGGTGGCACAGCTGGCTGCGGCCGGCTGTGACAGCCTCAAGGAACAGGAGGTATTCGATGCGCTGGTAGCCCGGGAAAAACTGGGCTCCACCGGCATCGGGGAAGGCATTGCCATTCCCCACTGCCGGCTTGGCAATTGCGAACAAGCCATCGGATTACTCTTGAAACTCGACACCCCCATTGATTTTGACGCCGTTGACGGGCGCCCTGTGGATCTGGTGTTTGTGTTGCTGGTTCCACAAGACAACCCGGAACAGCACCTGAAAACACTCAGCCATCTGGCCAGTCTCTTCAACGACGACAGCTACAGGGATGAACTGCGCGTCAGCAGCGATAATCACAAGCTGTACCTGACCGCCGTGGAATCCGAGGCGGAACTGCGGTTGGCCTCGTGACGACAAGCACCCAGTTCACCCGCCCATGACCCCAACGCCTTGCGTGCAGCCCGATCATGAAACTGACCATCATTAGCGGACGATCCGGGTCCGGCAAATCTACTGCGATTCAGGCCCTTGAAGACCAGGGCTACTATTGCGTGGATAACCTCCCCGTAGGCATGCTGCCCACGCTGGCGCAGCAACTCAGCGAAGGGGAGGCCCCCATCGGACATGTGGCGGTGGGCATTGATGCCCGAAACCTGCCTGCCCAGTTGCTCGCCTTCGACAATATTCTTGATGCACTGAAACAGCAGCAGATCAGCAGCGAAATCATCTATCTGGATGCTGACGACAACACGCTGTTAAAACGATTCAGCGCCACCCGCCGCCGCCACCCGCTGGCCACCGATCAACGCGCCCTTGAAGACGCCATTGCCCACGAGAAAGAGCTGCTGGCCAATATTCGTCAACGGGCAGATCTGGTCATCGATAGCAGCAATCACGAAGTACACAGCCTGCGCACCCTGATGCGCGAGCGGGTTGCCCAACGCCGCAACGCCCTCTCCCTGCAAGTGGAGTCGTTCGGCTTCAAGAATGGCCTCCCCACAGACGCTGACTTTGTCTTTGACGTGCGCATCCTGCCCAACCCCCACTGGCATCCGGATCTGCGCCCGTTGACCGGGCGCGACCAGGGGGTGATCGACTTTCTGCAAAAGCATGACATCAGCCACAACATGCTGGATGACATCGCCTCTTTTGTTCAGAAATGGCTGAGTGCCTTTGCCAATAGTGATCGCAGCTATGTCACCGTCGCTATCGGCTGTACCGGCGGCCAACACCGCTCCGTGTACATGACCGAACAACTTGCCACGCGTTTACGCGAGCAAGGCATTACCCTGCAGATCCGGCACCGCGAACTGGGATCCCGTTGAATGATCGAAAAGTCTCTGGATGTGATCAACAAGCTTGGCCTGCACGCCCGTGCTGCCGCCAAGGTTGTCAGCGTCGCCTCCCGCTATGACAGCGCTATTCACGTCCTACACAAGGGCAACCGCATTGATGCAAAAAGCATCATGGGCCTTCTTATGCTAGGCGCAGCCAAAGGCAGTCAAGTCACCTTTCAGGTCGAAGGCGATGACGAAGACGCCGCCATGGCAGAACTGGAAGACCTGTTTGCAAGGATGTTCGACGAGGGAGAGTGAACGACAGTTAACCGTGAATAGTGAACAGTTGAAAAATCAAGTACCACAGACTCTGAAGGACTGTTACTGTGTGATCATCCCAGCCAAGCAGCAGCACGTTTTGTTTTCGCTGTTAACTCTTCACTGTTAACTGTTAACTGATTTCCATGCCCGCCGACAGCAGCCGCAGCCAGCAACATCTCAAAGCCATCAACCGCGCCCTGGCCAGCGGGACCTATACGCAGGTCCGGCAGCTGATCAATAACCTGCCCGGCGCAGAGGCCGCTCACCTGATTGAATCTTCCCCTCCTCGCGAGCGGGAAATTCTCTGGCAGCTTCTCAGCAAGGAACAGGAAACCGAAGTCCTGCAATACCTGGGCGAAGAAGTCCGGGTTGAGCTGCTGCGTAATCTCAGCACCGATGAGCTGGTGGCACTGGTTGAGGAACTGGACACCGACGATCTAGCGGATTTGCTGCAGGAACTGCCAGACCATGTTACCAGCCAGGTGATGGCCAGCCTCGACGAACAGAATCGCGAGCGGCTGGAGCATGTGATGAGCTACCCGGAGGATACCGCCGGGGGCTTGATGAACACCGACGTGATCACCGTAAGACCGGAGATCACCTTCGAAGTGGTACAACGCTACCTGCGCTTGCGCGGCGACATCCCCCGCACCACCGATAACCTGGCCGTGGTCAACCGGAAAAACCAGTTCATTGGGCTGTTACCTCTGACCAAGGTGCTGATCAGCGACCCGGGCACCACAGTGCGCGAAGCCATGATCACCGATATTCAGTCTATCCCGGCCACCCTGCCCGCCCATGACGTGGCCAAGATCTTTGAGCGCCACGACCTGGTGACAGCCCCCGTCATCGACGACGAAGGGATGCTGGTCGGCCGTATCACCATTGATGACGTGGTTGACGTGATCATGGAAGAAGCCGACCACTCCTTGATGAGTATGGCGGGTCTGGACGATGACGAGGACACCTTCGGCTCGGTTTGGCAAACCGCCCGCCGCAGAGCGCTGTGGCTGGGTATCAACCTGCTGACCGCGTTGGCTGCCTCTGCCGTGATCGGTCTGTTCGAGGCGACGCTGGAAAAGGTGGTGGCCCTCGCTATCCTGATGCCGATCGTCGCCAGTATGGGTGGCATCGCCGGCAGCCAGACACTGACGCTGGTGATTCGCGCCATGGCGTTGGGGCAAATTCAGTCCAACAACACCCGCTATCTGCTATTCAAGGAGCTGTCTGTTGGCGCCATCAATGGGTTGTTGTGGGCGACCGTGATTGGTATCACCGCCGGGCTGTGGTTCAGTGACGTAAGCATCGGCATCGTGATCAGCGTGGCCATGGTGATCAACCTGATCATGGCCGCCTGTGCCGGTGCACTGCTGCCCATGATCATGAAAAAAATGGGTATCGACCCAGCCCTGGCCGGGTCTGTAGTCCTCACCACTATCACCGATATTGTTGGCTTCATGGCCTTCCTGGGCCTGGCTACCGTGCTGTATGCCAATTTGTTGGTGTGAACAGGCGGGCAGGCCTGTCTTGCATAAGCTCTGGAAGGCGTATCCGTTCTTCTAAAAAAACGCCGGAACAATGCTGGGTTTACCCTTCCAACCAAGCATAGCTTGTAGCGCAATCAAAAAAGCCGAAAGGAAACCCTTTCGGCTTTTTGATTTTGCGCGGCCCGGATTATTCCGTAAATACCTGTTTGAAAGACGCGTAATAAGCCCCTGCCAACAATGGGCCGGCAAGCAGCAACCCAAGAAAGAACGGAATCATTGCCACCACTACCAACACCAACGCTACGAGGCCATAGAGAATCAGCGGGAGTAGATTCTTCAGACAGGCATTGAAGCTCATCCCCAGCGCCTCACCCGGGCCCATATTGCCAAGGAAGACCAGCGGGATGCTGAAGTAGAAAAGAAAGCCTGCCGCCATCAGAAACAAGAACATGATAAGGCCTGCCAATGCGATGGCGCCCCCACCAATACCCACATCCGGCACTCTTCCTGCCTCCATGGCATTAAGCATGCTCACATCAAAACCGATGCTCAAAAACAACAGCACTATCGCAACGATGAAAATGCCCACATAGACAGCCAACTGCAACAACGCCAGGATCACCAATGGACCGGTTTTTTCTGAAAACCCAGCGAAAAGGTCAGAAAATTCCACACTACCTTCGTTATCCAGCCGGTAGAACATTTTTACCAGACCGGCATACAGCAGCGTCATCAGAAACATGGCCGCCAGCCCACCGATAAAGGGCACAAACTGCACTGCCGCATTCAGCAGCATGAGCACCACCAGTGCGCCAATCATTACGCCCCAGTTCCCCGCCAACATCGCCTTACCCTGACCAAACCAGCTCATGGCATCGCCGACAGACACTTTTTTGGCCGTACCGATAACCAGCTCTCCAACCTGTGGCGGTACCGCCACATCGCTGGTCGGTTGTTGATAAGGATTCATTTCTGACATGCTATTTCCCTCCAATGGAAAGTCATTATCGTCCTGCGATTTTCATGGGCGACAGCAGCAGAGAACCGCAAGCAATGTTGCCGCGATAATCCACATCGGTGCCGCTACCCTGGATGCCACGTAGCATCTCCGCCAGATGACCGGCAATGGTGAATTCCTGTACCGGTGAAGTAATCCGCCCATTCTCGAACAGAAAGCCACTGGCACCGCGAGAGTAATCCCCCGTCACCATATTCACCCCCTGCCCCATGACCTCGGTGATCAAAATCCCTTTGGGCACCCGGGCCATCAACGCTTCCAGAGACTCTCCGGTATCGGTGACGCGCAAGTTGCGAACGCCACCGCCATTGCCGGTCGGTGACATGCCAAGACGTCGACTGGCATACAGACCCAAGGCAAAGGAGGTCAGGATGCCGTCTTCCACAAAGGCCTGCTCGCCGGTAGGCAAACCGTCACCATCGAAGGGCGACGACGCATTGCCTGCAGGCAGGTGCGGGTGTTCACTGAGGGTAAAGCCCGCGGGTAGCACCGCCTTGCCAAGGCTGTCTTGCAAAAAGGAGCTGCGACGATAAATGGCGCCACCGCTGATCCCGGACACCAGATGGCCAAGCAACCCCGATGCCACTTCCGGGGCAAAAATGACAGGCAGTTCACCAGTTTCCGGAATCACCGCTCCCAGGCGTGACAGCGCCCGCTCCCGAGCCATCTGTCCCACGGTTTCAGCATCAGCCAGTTTTTCGCCGATACGCCCACCGTCGTACCAGTAATCCCGTTGCATTCCGTCATCGTCTTCCGCGACCACGCTGCATACGCGGCTGTGGTGGGTGCCGCGATAGCCGTGCAGGAAACCTTCTGAGGTTGCGAACACGCGCAGGCTGGCACCGCTGTTAATGGAGGCACCTTCCGAATTGACGATACGGCTATCGTCACGGGCCACCTTTTCGCACGCCATGGCTTCGTCGATCGCCCTGCCAGTGTCCATCTCCCATGGGTGATACAAGTCCAGTTCAGGAATATCACGGGCCAGTTGGTCCGCCGGCGCCAGCCCCGCATGCTTGTCTGCCTCGGTGTAGCGCGCAATGGCAGAGGCCGCTTTCAGGGTGTCACGCAGGCTGTCGCGATTGTCGTCCGAGCTGCTCGCGTGTCCCTTGCACAACCCCTGGAACACGGTGACAGAAACGCCTCTGTCGCGGTGAAACTCGACCGTTTCCACCTCGCCCTGCCGCACGTTGACCGAAAAGCCCTGACTGAGGCTGACATTCACCTCAACCCCGTCCAGCCCCAGCCGTTTTCCCTCTTCCAGCACCCAGGCAGCGGTATCCTGCGCCTGCTGAAGTTGTGCTATGTCGAGTGCCGCTGTCGTTGCGGAGGAATCAGACATAAAATAGCGCTTCCCTTACCCATTAATTCAAGTGAAGTCAGATGACCGAGTATAACGACGACCCGTACACCAGCAAATCCGAGCAGAAACGGGATGACCTGGCCCTGCAGGAGCTCGGGCAGTCGCTGATGGCGCTCAAACAGACCGAACTGGATCGCCTGCCCCTGAGCGACGGCCTCAAGAAAGGTCTTGAAGAAGCCCGGCGTATCACCAGCAACGAAGCCCGCCGCCGACATTCGCTGTACATCGGTCGCCTGGTCCGGGAATCCAACAGCGAGCAGATTGTACAAGCCCTGGAGGCGCTTCAGGATCCGTTCCGCCAGCAACGGCTCACCAACTGGGTAGAGCAGATTGTCGGCTGCGAACAACCCCGCGAAGCGGATGCCACCGTGCAACAAATTCTGGACTTCTTTCCCCACGGGGATCGCCAGCAAATGCGCAACCTGACCCGCAATGCGCTCAAGGCTCGCCTCGCCGATCCGGCCAATGCCAGCCCGGCAGAGAAAGAGAAGTTCAAACGCGAACGCCGCAAGCTGATGAATTACCTGAACCAACTCGACAAGACTGTCGCGCTTTACTGAGTCTCCCTATCCGTCCCGCCCGCGCATTACATTGGCCATGTACTTGCCGGGCGGCACCTCAAGGCTTGATCAATACTGCCGTATCGTTGCTTTGCCACCAGCGCAGAAAGTTGTTGCCTACGGCTTTCTGCGGCAATGACCGCTCATGCTCTTCAAAGCCCTGGTCATCCTCCATTCGGGACACCTTGGCTTGCGCTGCCGAGAACCAGGCATCCGGATCATTGATGCCAGCACTCATACCCTCGCCATATAACGCCTTGCTGAACCAGGTACGCTCAGAGTCATCGCCACAGCCAAAAGAAGTACGATCCGTTGCCGCTGAGGAAAACACCACCCGATCCGGCGCCGCCAACGCCTCTACCCAATGACCGGAGTAACACGCCGATACCACCACCCATTGGTGTTTCACCGCCAGACTGTTAAACCAGCTTTTGCCGTCATCTACGCTCAGATTATTGAGCTGTAGATTATGTGTATCCAGAACCAGTTCACCATTCATGGCGCCATGGCTGACAAAGTGAACTAGTAACAGATCCTCGGCCGGATCCATCAGCGCATCCAGAGCCTTGAGGCTTTCTTGCACACTGGTGCGCGTAGCGAGAGGCAATTCATCACTGCCGCCGTTCACCAGCAGAATCTGTCGGCGCTTCAGATCAAGTACCGACCCCAACTTCGCCGAGACCCAGGTGACTTCACGGTCGAACACCCCCTCCGTGCCATCACCACCGACCGCCAGAAAGTAGACATCACGGACCCCTGGGCGCTGCGGTGCCAGAGATGACAAGGCCGATTGCAAACGGCTGGACTCGGTATACAAGCGCGCTTCCATCCCTGCCGCCTGTTGCTGCCGGCTTTGTAGATAGGCTTTCTCACTGAGGTAGTATTTGCCCTTTACGAAATAGCCATTTTCCACCACCGGCTTTCCGTCACCTTCTGCAGGCAAAATTCGCACGCCAGGACCGCTGGCTTTCCCGTACTCAAATCCGGCTCGAATAATGACCCCGTCCGGGCGCGTCAGCTCACCTTTGCCATGGAAATCAAAGCCCTGAAATGGACCGTTATACGCATAGCCTTCCTGATTACGGTAAGAGCCCGTCGTGATGCTTCCATCGGCAAACGTGCCTTCATATTGCTCGCCAGACGGCGTGACCCATATCCCTTCGCCATGGGCCAGAAATGCCTGAAATTCGCCCTGGTAGGAATTTCCATCCACGTATGTCACTGACCCCGAGACCAGCTCACCTTGTCGGAATGTCCCCTGATAGCGGTCATCACCACAGACAAGCGAGCCCTCACCATGCAGGACGCCTTCCACAAAGGTCCCCTCCATGATGCAACCATCCCGGAGTTCGAGCCGCCCCTGCCCGGTCATTAATCCTTCCCTGAACTCCCCCTCATAGCGGCGCTCATCTGGCCAGATCAACACCCCTTCACCATGGAACAGGTTGTCCTGAATATCGCCGTCATAAACTGCCCCATCAGGCAGCTTCACATCGGCCGGCAACGGCTGGGGCTCGCAAGCCGCCAGACCGATCGCCAGAAAGACGACGCCAAGGTATCGCATAAAGATTCCTGTCAGTGCTGGTTCAGCCAACGGGCAGTTTGAATTGGGCCAGCTGTGAAGAGGTACGGCGCAAATGAACGCACAGTAGCCGGGCAATGTTTTCCATCACCAAACTCACCGCGTTGGGACTGCGGCGGCGGAGTTGATCCAGCCCCTTTCGGGTAAGGACAATCAGGGTGGCATCTTCGGCCGCCTTTACCGTGGCAGAACGAGGCTCATGATCCACCAGCGCCATTTCACCCATGGAATCGCCAGGGCGAAGATGGGCAATCACCACTTCACCGCCTTCCACATTCTGTTTGACGATATCCAGACAACCACGCACCACAAAACAGACAAAATCACTGCGGTCGCCTTCCCGGCAGACCGTTTCACCCACCGGAACGCGGTTGACGAATACCAGCTTTTCCAAAAGCCGTAATTCTTCCTCGCTGAGCCCGGCAAACAGGCGCATGCGCGACAGAATATCAATCACCTGAGACATCAGGCGGTTCCTCCCACCGTCAGGGCGTCCACCCGCAGCGTAGGTTGTCCTACTCCCACCGGGACAGACTGGCCATCCTTGCCACATACCCCAATGCCGGAATCCAGAGCCAGGTCGTTACCGACCATGGAAATGCGGCCCATGACTTCCGCACCACTGCCGATCAAGGTAGCGCCCTTGACCGGGCATACAATCTTGCCCTTCTCCACCAGGTACGCCTCGGTGGTCGAAAACACGAAGCGGCCAGACGTAATATCCACTTGGCCACCGCCGAAATTGACGGCATAGATGCCCCGGTCCAGGCTCGCCACGATCTCTTCCGGGTCACTCTCCCCCGGCAGCATGTAGGTATTGGTCATGCGCGGCATGGGCAAGTGGGCATAGGACTCCCGGCGCCCATTCCCGGTCGGCGCCACACCCATCAGCCGTGCATTGGTCTTGTCCTGCATATAGCCGACCAGTTTGCCGTTTTCGATCAGGGTATTGCAGGCCGAGGGCGTCCCCTCATCATCCACTGTCAGGGAACCGCGACGATCCAGCATGGTGCCGTCATCCACCACGGTACACAGTGGCGATGCCACCTGCTGCCCCATTTTTTTGGCAAACATCGAGGTGCCCTTGCGGTTGAAGTCCCCTTCCAGCCCGTGTCCAACCGCTTCATGCAGCAAGACTCCTGGCCAGCCCGGGCCCAGCACCACAGGCATGGTGCCCGCCGGTCCCGGCTGGGCTTCAAGATTCAACAAGGCCCCGCGCACGGCTTCCCGGGCCCAGGTCTCAACCCGGTTTTCCTGCAGCAACCAGTCATAACTGACACGCCCGCCCCCCCCGGCGCTGCCGCGCTCGCGGCGTCCATTACGCTCGGCGATCACACTGACATTGCAACGGATCAAGGGACGGACATCAGCCGCCAGGGTGCCATCACTGGCCACCACCATGATCACATCCTGCACCGCGCTCAGACTGGCAGTGACCTCGACAATCGCCGGGTCCAGGGATCGTGCCAACGCATCCAGCCGCTGCAACAGCGCCACTTTTTCTTCTGCGGGCCAGGCCAGCAGCGGATCCAGTGCCTCATAGCGTAAAGGGGCTCCTCGGCGGCTAAGCTGCACGCTTCGGTCCTGCCCCTGACGGGTGATGGCCCGGGCGGCACCACTGGCCTGCTGCAAGGCCTGCAGGGTGATGTCATCACTGTAGGCAAAGCCGGTCTTGTCGCCCTGGACAATACGCACCCCTGCGCCCCGCTCAGTATTAAAACTGGCATCACGAACAATACCGTCTTCCAGCACCCAGGCCTCATGGCGACTATGCTGGAAATAGATGTCCGCATAATCCGCCTGGCCGGTCAGCTTGCCGTTCAGCAGGGCTTCCAGCTGACCGGTCTGCAAATCGGCAGGGGCCAGCAGGATGGACTCGGCAATGGACAGGCTATCGCTCATAAGGACCTTCTATGTGAAATCGTTGATGCGTTTGCACCGGCATACGCTGGCGAAGTTCATTCATGGTAGCAAGGTCCAGGCCTGCCACAAGGGCAGCGGGCGCATTCTCCAGGCTCGCGACCACCTCGCCCCACGGGTTGACCAGCATGGAATGGCCATAGCTGGCGCGCCGGGGCCCGTGTTGACCACACTGGTTTGCCCCCAGCACATAGCACCCGGTCTGCACCGCCGTCGCCCGCAACAGCAACGACCAGTGCGCAGCCCCGGTCACTGCAGTAAAAGCGGAGGGATACACAATCAAGTCCGCCCCCGCCTGGGCCAGCCGCTGGGCAAGGGAAGGAAAGCGCAGGTCGTAACAGATCGCCAGCCCCACGGTCAGTCCGGCAAGCGGCACAGTCACCACCTCGGTGCCGGGCTCGAAGACATCGGACTCGCAGTAACGGCCCTGGGCATCGTTGACCTGGGCATCAAACAGGTGCAGCTTGTCATACGCGGCCAGACACTGCCCGTCGGCAGAGACAGCCAGTGCCCGTGTGCGCACCCTCGGCGCCGCCACTTCACTGCCATCCGGGCGCCGAATCGCCGGGACACTGCCGCCAATAATAGCCATATTCAAACGACTGGCCTGCTCACAGAGCCAGCCCTTCAACTGCTCGAATTGCCCTGCAGTGGCACGATAATCGCCACCGTAGACCGCAAAATTTTCAGGTAGAACCGCCAGTTGCGCACCGCCATTCGCGGCTTGTTCCAGCAGCACCGAAGCCGCCTCGAGATTACCGGACAGTTGCTGGCCGCTGGTCATCTGGATGGCCGCAACAGAGATCGGCTGCGTCATTCGAACATCCCCTCGGTTTCCTTCACTTTCGGGTCGGACCAGGTGCCCGTCACCGCGTATTCCATGGTGGCCGTACGGTCCAGCTTGTCACCCCAGATACGTTCTACCACAAAAATCCCGGCACACGCTGCAGGCCCTGCGAGGCATCCGGCATAGAGATTACTGGACAACGGCAACGTCACTTCCATCTGATGATTGAGCGTTTCCTTTTCAAGATCCACATTGCCCTGGGCTTCGATAATCGCCGACGGCGATTTGATGGCCAGATTGGTAGTGGATACCGACGGCCCATCGATACGGAAATCTCCCGTGATGCTGTCGCAACTCAAGCCTTTTTTGTACAAGTCAGAGAAATCCAGTCGCAATCGGCGCTGGATCGTGCCGATATTCAGGATACCCAGCACCCTGAGAAAAGACGTTTTGGTATCGGTCTGCGGGATTCGGCACTCGCCAATGTCAATCCGTGTCTGCCCCTCCATCGCCAGATAATCCGGACTTAACGGCCAGCCACTCCAGCCCAGCACCCCTTTCGCCCTGGCATCTTCCGACTCGATCATTTCCGGCAATCCCCAACCTTGCAAGGCGCGGCCCAGCTTGTCGGTGCTCAGGGAGCCATTGAAACGGGTATATTGCGCCGCATCATCACCTTCCCCCTGGGCAGTCCAGTCCAGGGAGCCTTCGATGTGGGTAAATCGCCACAGACCATCCAGGTCAGAAATGCGTACCCCTTGAGAGATAGGCCGGACACTGCCCTGCCACTCCCCGAAGTCCTCGCCATTGATGATGAGATTGTTCAGGCGGGCATCCAGCGTCGGCAGTTGATAGGGCGAAAACGGCGCGCCCTGTTGCTGGCCCGCCCGGTCAGGCAACGTCAGATTGAGCCGGGACACCGTCAGCGACAGGGGCTGCTCTCCTCGTACCGAGAACCCATCCGGGATGTGCATGGAACCCGCCACCGCCTTGCTGCTCAAAGCGATATCCCAGCCCTGGTCTCTGGGCAACACAGAAAGCCCCGCATTGGGCACTGCCACCCCGAACAGATCCAGTTCGCCGATCTGGACATTGATGTTGTTCAACAGCCCGGCGGTTGACGCCCCTGCTCCCTCCCCCTGCTGCTTGAGTGCAGGAGCCATCTGGTCACCAATAAAATCCAGCCAGGGACTGACCGCCCCCTTGCGCAAGGTTCCCCGGACATTAAGGCCCGTTGCCGGGATCTGAAGATGCCCGTCCCCTAACAAGACCTCCCCTGCCAAGCCATCCCCCAGCCGAAACAGGCCCCGAATTTCATCGCCATAACGCAGGGCCAGCTGCTGGGCGCGCCCCTTCGTCTCGATCTCCACCGACAAGGGCACAGTTTGTCCGGCACCTTTGCCGATAGGGTCGGGCGCCTTGACCTCAACCCCTTCCAGGGTCGAAGAGGCTTTTAGCGAGAAACGGCTACCCAGCCAAGGCACCTGTATTGCCAGCTTCACCGGCAGCGTCCCACTCGCTGGCGCCAACCAGGGAAACCCCAGCCAATCCCGCAACGCTGGCACCTTGATAGTGCCTTGCGCCGCCACCTGGCTGCGCCCCCCGCGCGTGTGCCAGTGCCCGGTAACGGGGTTACCCATAAACCGGGCATCGAACTCAGGCACCTGAATGCCATCACGAAGATGAAAATAGACCGGCGCCTGAACCTGCTCGAATGCCAGCTTCCGGGGGGAGTTTTCCACCTTCCCGTCCTGCACTGTCGCGTCCACCACCACAACCGGCGAACCGGTCTCTTTCTGGAACGGGAAATCCAGCAATAAGCGGCCCTGCATCTTCCCATCCAGCAAACGCCAGTCCAGCATTTCATCCGGCAAAATTGTCTTCAGCGGGGACGTTTGAAACAGCGTATCCAGGTCCGTCACCGGTCCATCCACATTGCCAAACAACACCAGCCGCGGCCCGTTGGCCGTCTCAAAGGGAGGAACATCCACGTACACATCGCTCAGCTTGCTATTAAGCAATGTTCCGCTGCGGGCCACACCACGAACCTCTCGACCGTTAATGCGCACATCGGCATCTATACCCGTGGCATGAGGCCAGTCAGGAAGAAATGACAACTCCACATCCCTTCCCTGAAAACGCATCTGGAACGTCCGGTCCTGCTGCCGTTCCTTGTCGATTTTCACCGGCCCCTGATACAACAGCTTGCCGTGTCGCAGAGAGCCCCCCCGGATTGCCTGGCCAAGCCATTGGGACAGGCCATCCGGGAGCCGTTTCAGTGGGATGTAATGACTGGCGCGAGCACCATCACCCTCATAGATATCCGCGGTTAGCCGTAACTGCGGAATCTCGCCGGGCACGATAGTGGAAGCAAACATGGCTTCACCGTGCGCATCCGCATTCACCGCCCGTAGTCGCCCCGAGCGCAACGACAGAGTGTCTCCGTGTTTCTCCCATCCCAGGACACCCGTCATTTGGCCCATCAAGGGGTGCCCGTACAGGCGAGGGAGGGTCAATGACAGGTTATCGCTATACAGGTGAACCACCCCCTGATTGGGACTGCCTGACACCCAGCCACTGAGGCGGGAGACACCGGGGATACGGTCATCTGCCTGACTGCTCAACGCCGTGAAGCGAGCCTGAAAGCGTTCCAGCTCCCGGCCATGCCCCTTCAGATAGATACCGTCCACCACCCCCTGGGGCGACAAGGCCTGCAACTGTTGTTGCCAGCGGACAAGATTGTCGGGCAGCGCGAAGGGCAATTTCAGAAATTGCTGATTGATCGCCCGTACCGGCAGGTCACCAGTGCGCAGCTGCCATTGCCTGGACTCACCGGACGTATCCCATTTCAGCCCCACATCACCGAACAGCAGCTGCCCCGCGGGAGACTGTGCAGAGACATTGCCCAGTGACAAGGTTGCCTGCTCATCCTCTCGCTCCAGCCCCAGATCCAGTGACACCGCCTCCAGCGGCCATTGCCGGTCATCTTGCGCAAGCACCAGGGACGGCACAGAAAGTGCCAGCCGGGCACTCTCCGGCTGCCCATCGGCAATGCTGCCCCACAGCTCGACCTCGCCCTCAAGAGCAGCAATCTCTACGGGCCACTCTACAGACGCCGGCAGCCATTCCTGCATGCGCTGGCCTCGAACATGCAGATAAAGATCCGCATTGACCTCATCAAGGGAGTACGCATCGTCGTGAAGATGCAGGCGGGTTTCTACCGTTAGCGGGCGGTCCCGCGCCTCCAGGGTGACGGAAAGCAGGTGGTCGTCCCCGTCATTGATCAAGGTCGCTTCCATGGAAGAGGCGGCCAGCGGAGGCATCCCCGGCCATTCAAGGGACAGACGGGCATTCGTCACCGAAAGCAACTGCTGGCGATAAAACAACTTCAGAATGCGTTCCAGTGGCGGGTTTTCACGGTTGCTTCCCGACAGGGTATCCAGTCCGCGCAGCCGAAAACGGCCGTCCTGATCTCGCACCAGATTCAGCGCAACCCCGTCAATGCGCAGTGACTCCAGCGCAAGGTCCCGGTGCAGCAGCGAGCGCAATACATCCACGCTCAAGACCACTTCGTCCAGTTCCAGTGGCGACTCCCCTTCCGGGGCCGGCAGCCGCACCTTTCGAACCACGAACTGGGGGGTCAGGCCATCCATATGGCCTTCCAGCTCGGCGATTTCCAGCGGAGACTGGATACGCTCCTCAAACAGGGTTTCCAGCGTGCTGCGATAGTCCGGCACCAGCAGCATCAGCTGCCGGGCGACCACCACATAGGTCGCCATCAGCAGCAGGACCAATGCCACCATCCACCACAGAAACGGCAGGACCCGGCGCCACCGGGAGTTGCGAGATTGCGTGCTTTCAGCCATGTATGCTCGTCTGCCAGTAATCCAGACCTGCCTCATCCATCAGCGATACCAGTGCCTCCAGCGGCAGACCCACCACGCCACTGTAGCTACCGGACAAGGACGCCACCAGAGCGCCACCCAGCCCCTGAATACCATAACCGCCGGCCTTGTCATTCCCCTCGCCAGTGGCAACATAGGCCGCCAGCCGGGCCTCATCCAGGCACCGGAACGTGACGGTCGTAACCGAGTGAGCCTGATGCACTTCGCCCGCAACGATCAGCGCCACGGCAGAAATCACCTGATGTGATTTACCGTTCAATGCCTGAAGCATGGCGATGGCATGGTCCGGGTCCCGGGGCTTGCCAAGAATTTCCGCTCCCAGCACCACCGACGTATCCGCTCCCAGCACCGCTCCGTCACCGAGGCCAACCTGTTGCCGTTGCCGCTCTCCGGCGAGCGCTTTCTGCTGCGCCATACGCAACACATACGCCAGCGGAGCCTCTCCGGCCTGCGGGGTTTCATCGATGTCCGGCGCTTTCAGCACCGAAAACGGCGCAGCAATTTGCTGCAGCAACTCCGCACGACGCGGCGATCCGGAAGCAAGATAAAGAACCATAGATTCAGACAGCAGTTAAACGTGAATAGTTAACCGTGAACAGCGAAACCTGCGAAGCGGGAAAAGAATGCTTCGCGTCAGGTGTCGTTGTTCAGCCGGGTTTAGCGTACTAGAAAACGCAACTGGACCCAGCGCAGTACCGCACAGACCGGGCGCCAGAACAAGGCACTGGTAAAAGAGGCATACAGAATAGTGTAGGGAGGGTAGAGGGTGCGCCCGACGGACTCCTGCACCATATAGGCCAGCAGGCTGACGGTACCGACCAGCAGGAACACGACGGCACATTGCTGTATTGAAGTGAACACCCGCATGCGCTTGTAGGCCGCCAGCATCACATAAGCGCCAAGCGCAAAGGCCAGGCCCCACTGCCCCAGCGTGGTCCCGACCAGAACGTCGTGATACAAACCCACACCGAAGCCCCACAGCACACCGATTCGCCGGGGCAACGCCAATACCCAGTAGACCAGCACCAGCAACATCCACTCTGGACGCACCCAGTTCAGGGCCTCCGGTAACGGCACCACTTCCAGCAAGGCGGCAATCAGCAACGAAACAATAATTACCCCGGTTCCGGACGGACGATCACCGCGCATCGGCATCTCCCCGTGTCAGCGGACTGGCAGGCGTTTGCGTAGGCTGAACCAGCAGCACGTGGCTGGCCCTGTCGATTCGGGCAGTCGGAAGCGCGGTAATGTCGGCATAGGGCGCACCGGACTGGTGGCGCACGGAAGTCACCGTCCCCACCGGGTAGCCACGCGGATAACGCTGCCCAAGACCGGTACTGACCAGCAAATCCCCTTCCTCGATATCCGCCGTATCCGGCACATACAAAAGCCGCAACCCGGTCTGACCATTCCCCGCCAGTACCGCGCGAACGCCGTTACGATTCACCTGCACACTCATGGCATGACTGGCATCGGTGAGCAACAACACACGGGAACTCAACGGACCGGCATCGACCACTTGCCCGATCAGCCCCTGTGCATCCAGCACCGCCTGACCTCTAAACACGTCAGAACCGGTACCCTTGTTGATCACCAGCTCCTGACGGTTGGGATCCGGGTCCACACCAATAATTTCGGCAACCAGTACATTGGCATCCAGATCCGCAGACGAGTTCAGCAACTCCCGCAAACGCACATTCTCGGCTTCCAGTACCGCCAGGCGCTGGACCTTTTGTTCAAGAATCAGGGATTGGCGCTGCAGACGCTGGTTCTCTTCCATCAGTGACGAGCGGCTTTGCGCCTGCTCGGTCAGCCACTGGCCAGAATCCACCGGCAAATGGGCAACGTAATGGATAGGGGCAGTGAGATACGCCAGTACATGCCGCACTGGCTCCGCCCACGGCGTACGCTGGTCCAGCACAATCACAATGACAGACAGAACCAGCGCAGCAACCAGACGGTATAGAGGGTTGGCCGAAGCCGTCATCAGCCCATGGCCAACATGTCAAAACCCTGACTGTCCATCAGCTCCAGCGCCTTGCCGCCACCGCGAGCCACACAGGTCAGCGGGTCGTCGGCAATAATCACCGGCAGACCGGTTTCTTCAGACAGCAGGCGATCGATATCACGCAACAGCGCACCACCACCGGTGATCACCAGGCCGCGCTCGGCGATATCAGAGGCCAATTCTGGCGGAGACGCTTCCAGCGCATTCTTCACCGCATTGACGATGGCCGCCAGCGGCTCTTTGAGCGCTTCCAGAATCTCTTCGGAATTCAGGGTAAAGCTGCGCGGCACACCCTCAGCCAGGTTGCGGCCACGCACATCGATTTCACGGATCTCGCCACCTGGGTAGGCAGTACCGATCTCGTGCTTGATACGCTCGGCGGTAGATTCACCGATCAGCGAGCCATATTCCTTACGCACAAAGGCCACAATCGCTTCATCAAAGCGGTCACCACCAATACGCACGGACTCGGAGTACACTACCCCGTTCAGGGAAATCAGGGCAATCTCGGTGGTGCCGCCACCGATATCCACCACCATGGAGCCACGCGCCTCTTCCACCGGCAACCCGGCACCAATGGCTGCCGCCATGGGCTCTTCAATCAGGTACACATCACGGGCACCCGCCCCATAGGCAGAATCCTGAATGGCGCGACGCTCCACCTGGGTGGATTTGCACGGCACACACACCAGTACACGGGGCGCCGGCGGGAAAAAGCCGGTGTCATGCACCTTCTTGATGAAGTACTGGAGCATTTTTTCGGTCACGTCGAAGTCGGCGATCACGCCGTCTTTCATGGGCCGGATGGCAGTAATATTGCCGGGGGTACGGCCGAGCATGCGCTTGGCATCAGCGCCCACGGCAGCCACACTCTTCTGAGCGCCATGATGACGGATAGCCACCACAGAGGGCTCATCCAGCACGATACCTCGGCCACGTACGTAAATAAGGGTATTAGCGGTCCCCAAATCAATGGAGAGATCGGTGGAGAACATCCCCCGAATACGCTTGATCATCGACATCCTGGCCAGTTTCCTGAATTTTCGCGAAAAATGATGCCGGCAGGGAAAAAGCCGCGCATCTACAAGATGTGCGCAACTCTAGCAACGGCAGGCCCTTTGGGCAAGCAAACCCATGCGACCACAGCGGCGCCATGCCCCGGCGGACAGTGGCCCCGGACCGGCGGTCTATGGTACTTTTTGCGGCTTTCCGACCCCACTGACAGGCGCCCGAGACCCCGCCCGTTACCAGTGGGCAGATCACTCCATGGAGACAAGCATGGCCATTGATTCCAAGGTGGTGGCTCAGGTAGCTCACCTGGCACGCCTGAAAGTGGACCCGGCAGACACCGATGCCCTGTCCAGCCGCCTGAATGACATCCTCGCGATGGTAGACCAGCTGCAGCAGGCCGACGTGACTGATGTGGCGCCCATGGCCCATCCGCTGGATGTCACCCAGCCCCTGCGAGACGACACCGTGAGCGAGCCCAATGTGCGCGACAAGGCCATGGACATCGCCCCCGCCGCCGAAGACGGCTGCTTCCTGGTCCCACGGGTTATCGAATAAGCGAGTAAGGCAGCAAACAAGCTATGAGCGACGCCATGCATACCAAGACACTGACCGAACTCAAGGCCGGACTGGCCGCCGGAGAGTTCTCCTCCCGGGAGCTCACCGAGCATTTCCTCGGGCGCATCCAGCAGTTTGACGCGGACATCAACAGCTTCGTCACCGTGACCGAACAACAGGCCCTGGCCCAGGCCGATGCCGCCGATGCGGCCCTGGCCGGAGGCAAGGGAGGCTTGCTCACCGGCCTGCCCATCGCCCACAAGGACATCTTCTGCACCGAGGGCGTGCGCACCAGCTGCGGCTCGAAGATGCTGGACACCTTTATTGCCCCCTACACCGCCACCGTCGTGGAAAAGATGGCAGCGGAAGGCGCCGTGATGCTGGGCAAGACCAACATGGACGAATTCGCCATGGGCTCGTCCAACGAAACCAGCTACTACGGCCCGGTGAAAAACCCCTGGGATCGGGAGCGGGTTCCCGGTGGCTCCTCCGGTGGCGCTGCCGCTTGCCTGGGGGCCCGCCTCGCCCCTGCCGCTACCGGCACCGACACCGGCGGCTCCATCCGCCAGCCGGCAGCCCTGAACGGCATTACCGGCCTCAAGCCCACCTATGGCCGCGTCTCCCGCTGGGGCATGATCGCCTTCGCCTCCAGCCTCGACCAGGCCGGTCCCATGGGCCTCAGTGCCGCAGACTGTGCCCTGATGTTGCAGGCCATGGCCGGCCACGATCACCGGGACTCTACCAGCCTCAATGAAAAGGTGGACGATTACCTGGGCGCGCTCAACGACGACATCCGTGGCCTGACCATCGGCGTACCCGAAGAGTTCTTCCCCGACACACTGGATGGCGCCATTGCCGACAACAGCCGCGAGGCGATTCGTGAACTGGAAAAACTCGGCGCCAAGGTGGTCTCGGTGTCCCTGCCCAGCATCAAGCTGTCGGTACCGGCCTATTATGTGATTGCCCCGGCCGAAGCCAGCTCCAACCTGAGCCGCTTCGACGGTGTGCGCTTCGGGCACCGCTGCGACGACCCGCAGGATCTGGAAGACCTCTACAAGCGCTCTCGCTCCGAAGGTTTCGGTGATGAAGTGAAGCGCCGCATCCTGGTGGGCACGTACGCCCTCTCTGCGGGCTACTATGACGCCTACTACCGTCGCGCCCAGCAAGTTCGCCGCCTGATTCGCGACGACTTTGCCCGCGCCTTTGAAAAGGTGGATGTACTGATGGGCCCCACCGCCCCGGAGACCGCCTTCAAGCTGGGCGACAAGAAAGATGACCCAGTCAGCATGTACATGGCCGACGTCTTCACCATTGGCGTGAACCTGGCCGGCCTGCCCGCCCTGTCCATGCCCACCGGCTTCATCAAGGGTCTGCCCACTGGCACCCAGGTCATCGGCAATTATTTCCGTGAAGGGCAGATTCTCAACGTGGCCCACAAATATCAGCAAGCCACTGACTGGCACAAACAGGCGCCGGTACTGGGAGGTGCAAAATGAGTTGGGAAGTCGTGATTGGTCTGGAAATTCACGTCCAGCTCAATACCACCAGCAAATTGTTTTCCGGCAGCAAACTGTCCACCGGTGCCGAGCCCAACACCCAGGCCTCACTGGTGGACCTGGGCATGCCTGGCACCCTGCCGGTGGTCAACCGCGAAGCCGTACGCAAGGCGGCGTTGTTCGGCCTCGCCATCAATGCCGATATCTGCCGGCACAGCGTGTTCGAACGGAAAAATTATTTTTATCCGGATCTGCCAAAAGGCTACCAGACCACACAGCTGGACAAACCTGTTGTGGGTGCCGGCGAAGTGGAGATTCAGCTGGAAAGCGGCGAGAAAAAAATCGTGCGCATTCACCATGCGCACCTGGAAGAAGATGCGGGCAAGTCCCTGCATGAAGACTTCCATGGCATGACCGGAATCGACCTGAACCGTGCCGGCACACCACTAATCGAAGTGGTCACCGAACCGGATATGCGCAACGCAGAAGAAGCCGTGGCCTTTGCCCGCAAACTGCACGCCATCGTCACCTCCATTGGCATCTGCGATGGCGACATGTCTCAAGGCAACATGCGTTTCGACGTGAACGTGTCCATCCGCCGTCCTGGCGACGCACTGGGCACTCGCACCGAAACCAAAAACCTGAACTCGTTCCGTTTTATGGAACGCGCGATCAAGCTGGAAGTAGAACGCCAGATTGATGTGCTGGAAGACGGTGGCGAGATTGTCCAGGAAACCCGCCTGTACAACGGCGATACCCATACCGCCCGCTCCATGCGCAGCAAGGAAGACGCCAACGATTACCGCTACTTCCCCTGCCCAGACCTGCTCCCGGTAGAAATCACCGAGGCAGACCTGGACGCCCTGAAAGCGTCCATGCCGGAGCTGCCGGACACCCGCAAGGCTCGTTTCCTGGCCGACTACCAGCTGTCCGAGTATGACGCCGATCTACTCTCCGGCGATTTGGCCACCGCCGCCTTTTTTGAAGTGGCAGCCAAGGCCGGCGGCGATGCCAAACTGGCCGCCAACTGGGTGATGGGTGAACTGGCCGCCAAACTGAACGCGGAAGAAAAAACCATCAACGACAGCCCCGTGTCCGCTGACCAGCTGGGTCAGCTGATTGCCCGCCTGAAAGACGGCACCATCAGCTCCAAAATTGCCAAACAAGTATTTGAAGCGTGCTGGGCAGGTGAAGGTGACCCGGATGCGGTCATCGAAGCCAAAGGCCTGAAACAGATGAGCGACAGCGGCGAACTGGAAAAAATCGTCGACGACATCATCGCCAATAACGCACCGCAGGTAGAAGACTACCGCAGCTCGGATGACGCGAAGAAAAAGAAAAAAATCGGTTTCTTCGTAGGCCAGGCCATGAAAGCCACACAGGGCAAGGCGAATCCGCAACAACTGAATGCACTGCTCAAAGAAAAACTGGGCTAACAGAAGTGTGTCCGACGCCGAATATCAGGCGTCGGACCCAGAGGATTAACTCATGACCCAAACCTTCAAGAAACGTGTCACTCTGGAAAAGAAAAACAGCATCGCCTACGTCACTCTGAGCCGTGCAGACAAATACAACGGCCTGGATTTCGACATGATGGAAGGGCTGATTGAAGCCTCGAAGGCCGTCCGCAAGGACCGCGACATTCGTGTCGTCATTTTGCAGGGTGACGGCAAGGCGTTTTGCGCCGGGCTCGATTTCGGCACCGTCATGAAGCAGCCCCTGAAGCTGATCAAGGGTTTCACCAAATACGGCATCAAGAAAACCAACCTGTTCCAGGAAGTGTGCTGGTGCTGGCGAGAGCTGCCGGTACCGGTTATCGCTGTACTGCACGGCTATTGCTACGGCGGCGGCATGCAGATTGCCCTCGCCGCAGACTTCCGCATGGCCACGCCGGATTGCGAGATGTCGATCATGGAAATCAAGTGGGGGCTGATCCCAGACATGACCGGCACCGTGACACTACGCGAACTGGTGCCCATGGACGTGGCCAAGGAATTGACCATGACCGGGCGGCTGTTCAATGGCGACGAAGCCAAGGCCATGAACCTGGTCACCCGGGTATCTGCCACCCCGCTGGAGGAAGCCGAAAAACTGGCTGAGGCCATCAAGACCCGCTCCCCGGACGGCATCAGCGCCGGCAAGGCCCTGTTCCAGCAAACCTGGACCGTGCCCGAAGCCCAGGCGTTCGATATCGAAAGCAAGCTGCAGTTCAAACTGATGCGCGGCAAGAACTACCGCCGTGCCCTGCAAGCCGGGCAGAAAAAGGAAGCTCCCACCTTCCTGCCCCGCGAACGGGATTATTGAGTCGCCGCCCACCCCGCGGCCCCGCCCCTTCCCGGCGGAGATTGACCCACGTCGATCCCCGCCACCCCCTGCAGCAAGGCCATACCGTCGAATGCATTCGACGCCCTCTACTGCCAACCCCGTACTGTTTCGCCTTAATAACTTGCTGCATACTGAAACCAGAACCCACGCATTCATCGAGGCATTGCATGATCTCTGTGGCAGAAGCCAGCGGCGGTTTCCCCGCCCTCACACGCATGTACAAACGTCTGGTCAACGACTTCATCAGCCAGTTGCCGATCCAGCCCCAGACCCTGCCTCTGGTACCGACTGAAGATGCCTTCAAGCACGGCATGTGCGGTGACACCACCTACGTCGTCAAAGGCGGGATGCTGGGCATGCGCTGCCAGGAAAAGAAACTGTTCATCTGGGACGAGGGCGACATGATTCTGCCCGATGCGGGCAACGGTGAAGTGACCTATTACGCCGAGAGCGCGGTACTGCTGGCAGCCTACCCGACCGTGAAGCTGGTGGAAGCGGTCATCGCCGACGCGCAACTGGCCAAACTGTGGACGCGTATCCTGACGACGCAGCAAGGCATTCTGGTGCGCCTGCTATCCGCGCACATGCCAGAAGAGTCCTTCACCACCACCGGCTTTGCCTATTTTGAACCGGGCGACATCATTATCCGCCAGGGCGAACCTGCCGATTACGTGTTCAGCCTGTTTGAAGGCGATGCGGATGTGGTCGTGGATAACGTGGTCGTCGGCAGCGTCAGTGAAGGCGAAGTGGTCGGCGCGATTGCCCTGCTGACCCACTCCCCCCGCAGCGCCACCGTACGAGCCAAAAGCCGCTGCTCGGTAGTCAAAGTCCCCAAACACCAGTTCAAGGATCTGATTCGCACCAATCCGGGCATGATTCACAGCCTGCTCAGCGACATGGCGCGACAGATCAAGACGCTCAATGGCCAGGTGGTGGAACTGTCAGCCTGACCCGCCACCGGCAGGCATGCGCGCAGGCGCAGGGAGGCAGACCATGAAACACCTTCTCGGAACAGCCTTTGTGATTGTGCTGATCATTCTGATCGCCATCGGCCTCACCGCCGAAGAGTCACCGACCGTCTATGAAGTGGAGCCGGATACCCCGATCCATCAATCACCGTCGTGATTCGAACCGCACACCACACAGCCAGGGTCTCGCCGTAACGTCACTTGCCGCCATTCCAGGCTGCGGCCATCAAACAGGTGCAGCTTGCCTCCCAGCTGCGCCCCGCTGAGTACCCGGATCGCCGCCAGGGCCTGCAGGGTGCCCACCGCCCCCACCACCGGACCCACGATCCCAGCCTGATTGCAGGCCAGGTCGCCGTCCGTGCCTTCGCCGTATACACAGGCATAACAGGGCGCCTCCGGCGCTCGCAGATCAAACACCGCCAGCTGCCCGTCCATGCGAATCGCCGCGCCACTGACCAGAGGCTTGCGATGCCTCACACAAGCCCGGTTGATGGCTTGACGGGTAACGAAGTTATCCGTGCAATCGAGCACCAGGGTAGCCTCCGCCACGGCCACTTCCAGCCAGGCATCATCCACCCGCACGACAGCCGCACGTACATCCACCTCCGGGTTCAGCTGCTGCAGCTGGTCACGCAGGGCCTCCGCCTTGAACTGATTGACCTGCCCGCCACGGAACGCCACCTGACGGTGCAGGTTACTGACCTCTACCCGGTCATCATCCGCCAGCACCAGTCGGCCCACACCGGCACCGGCCAGATACAATGCCGCCGGATTGGCCAGCCCCCCGCAGCCCACGATCAACACCCGCGCTGCCGCCAGCGCCTCCTGCCCGGCCAGATCCAGCTCATCCACCATCAACTGGCGGCTGTATCGTTCAAGCTGTTCGTCATTAAACATGGTTGGGTACCGCTTCACGCCTGCACGCGCCACATCAAAATTCCGGCGGAGGTTGCCCCTCGGCAATGTCCACCCTACGAAGAGGCCGAAGCAAACCGGCCAAGAGTGACACGGTCATTGCCACCCAGATCCTGCGCGGTGCGCACATCCTGAAAACCGGCCTGGTCCAACAGTGCCCTCACCGCCTCGCCCTGCTCGAATCCATGCTCCAGCATCAGCCAACCGCCATCAACCAGCTTGCCGGAGGCCTGGCGCACAATCTCGGCCAGGTCCGCCAAGCCCTTATCGTCAGCCACCAGCGCCGAACGCGGCTCAAAGCGCACATCGCCTTCGTCCAGATGGTGGTCGCTGGCATCGATGTAAGGCGGGTTGCTGACGATCAGATCAAACGGCCCTTCACAGGGCACGAGCCAGCTGCCGGCCAGGCATTGCACCGGCGCGTTCAGCTGCCTGGCATTGTCGGTGGCTACCTGCAGGGCGGCCTCGCTGAGGTCCACCAGCGCGACCTGCCAGTGCGGCTTTTCCAATGCCAGGGTGACACCGATGGCCCCGCTGCCGGTGCCCAGGTCCACCACACGGGCGTCATCAGGCAGCGGCAGGGCAAGCGCGATCTCGATCAGGGTTTCGGTGTCGGGTCGAGGAATCAGGGTATCGGCTGTCACCCGGAAAGGACGGCCAAAGAATTCCCGTTCACCGGTCAGGTGCGCGACAGGCTCGCCGGTCTCGCGGCTCGCCGGTCTCGCGCCGAGCCAGCAATGCCTCAAAGGCGGTCTGCTGGTTCGCTTCCAGCTCCCGGTCAGACCAGGTGAACAGCCAGGTACGCGTCTGGCCCAGTACATGGCACAGCAGCAGCTCTGCATCCAGGGCGGCAGAAGGCGACGATGCCAGACGGCCACGAGCCTGCCGCAGGGCCTCATCGATGCGCATGTTACTGCTCGCTCAGGGCAGCCAGCTGATCGGCCTGATGCTCGGCCAACAATGCTCCCAACACTTCGTCCAGATCCCCTTCCATCACTTCATTGAGGCGATACAACGTCAGATTGATGCGGTGATCCGTGATGCGACCCTGGGGGTAATTGTAGGTCCGAATGCGCTCGGAACGATCCCCGGATCCCACCAGGGATTTGCGCTCCGCCGCCTGCTCGGCGTGGGCGGCATTCTGCTGGGCATCATAGAGTCTGGCGCTGAGCAGGCTCATGGCCCGGGCCTTGTTCTTGTGCTGGCTACGCTCGTCCTGGCACTCCACCACAACACCGGTGGGCAAGTGGGTAATCCGTACCGCGGAGTCGGTGGTGTTAACGTGCTGACCGCCCGCTCCGGAAGAACGGTAGGTATCAATACGCAGGTCTTCGTTGCGGATTTCGATATCGCCCAGGTCTTCGGCTTCAGCCATGATGGCCACGGTGCAGGCAGAGGTATGAATGCGCCCCTGGGATTCGGTGGCAGGCACTCGCTGCACCCGGTGAGCGCCAGACTCGAACTTCATCCGCGAATACACACCATCGCCAATGACTCGGGCAATCACTTCCTTGTAGCCACCATGCTCGCCTTCGCTGGCACTGACCAGCTCCACTTTCCAGCCCATCTGGTCGGCGTACTTCGAATACATGCGAAACAGGTCGCCGGCAAAAATCGCCGCCTCGTCACCGCCGGTACCCGCACGCACTTCCAGAAAGACATTGGCGCTATCGCGCGGGTCTTTCGGCAGCATCAGTTTCTGCAGCTCATCGGCCAGCGTCTCGATCTGCGACTGGGCTTCGCGGGCTTCTTCTGCCCCCATTTCACGCATTTCGGCATCGCTGTCATCCTGCATGGCCCGGGCATCCTCCAGGTTTTCCTGCGCCTGCAGATATTCACGGTAGCATTTGATCACCGGATCGATTTCAGCGTACTCGCGGGACAGGTCCCGGAAACGGTTCTGGTTCGATATCACCTCTGGATCCGACAACAGGCCCGACAATTCCTCGAATCGGTCTGCCAGTTTATCCAGCTTGGCTTGTAACGACGCTTTCATAAAATCGATTCCACGCTTCACGCAACCACGCCGCCCGATGGGCGCACGCAACATTCAGGATATTTCGAAGACCAGGGTACCGCTGAAGAACGCCCCGGCTACGACGACGAGTCATCGTCGCCAAGCAACAATTCACGGGCGACCAGCAATGCCTCTGCCCGACCTTCTGCGGCCATCTTGCGCAGGGCCACACTGGGCGAGTGAAGCCACTTGTTGACCAGAGAATGCTGAAAACGGCGCAACACCTCTTCCGCGTCACCGCCATTGTTCAACTGTTGAAGGGCTTTATCCAACTCATCCGCTGCCATGCGAGTGCGATTTTCACGGTAATCACGCAACACACCCACCGCATCCTGTTCACGGCGCTGGCGACGGTGGCGCACAATGGCATCACGGATCAGCTCAGAGGCTTCACGGGCTGCATCCTGTCGGGCCCGGACATTCTCCTGGATCGCCTCCTGAAGATGGTCCACCGTGTACAGGTACACATCATCCAGATTGCCGACCTCCGGCTCGATATCTCTTGGCACGGCAATATCCACCATGAACATGGGCCGGTGGCGGCGTTGCTTGAGTGCTCGCTCTACCATCCCCTTGCCGAGAATCGGCAACGGCGCGGCCGTACAGGAAATCAGAATGTCGGCATTCTCCAGCGCCACGGGCAGCTCTTCCAGACTGATACCCCGCCCTCCCACGCTGGCCGCCAGCTCACTGGCCCGCGCCTGAGTCCGGTTGGCAATGGTAATCTCACGGACCTGTTGTTCACTGAGATGCCGGGCCACCAGCTCAATCATCTCGCCAGCACCGATCAACAAGGCCCGGCTTTTTTTCAGATCGGCAAAGATGTGACGGGCAAAGGAGACCGCAGCATAAGCCACCGACACCGGATTGGCGCCAATGCCGGTTTCGGTGCGGATACGCTTGGCCACAGAGAACACTTCCTGGAACAGGCGCGACAATTCGCCATTGAGCAAACCCGCCTCATGGGCGCGGGCATAGGCCTCACGCATCTGCCCGAGAATCTGCGGCTCACCCAATACCAGGGAATCCAGGCCGCCAGCGACCCGCATCATGTGCTCCAGAGCCTCTTCGCCTTGATGCTGGTACAGAACCGGTTCGATCTTGTCGCGGGAAAGATGACGACGCTCGGCCATCCAGGCCACCAGGTCAGGGGCGCTGTCGTCGGTCAGACAGTAGAGTTCGGTGCGATTGCAGGTCGACAGCAACGCGGCCTCACAAACCCCGGGCACATCGCGAAGACTGGCCAGCGCTGCCTGCGCCTGCTGCGTGGAAAACGCCAGACGTTCGCGTAACTCCACATCTGCGGTGGTGTGATTAACGCCAACAGCAACCAGATTCATAGTGTCCCGTGCCCGTCCGTCGTGACAGGCAATATCCTGCCCTTGCCCGTCCGTACCCGTCAGCCCGCGTTACCCCGAAAAGCGGGGCTGCAAGGGAGAGGCATTTTGCGTGAAAGCGCCCCCCAAAACAATGACGCAGGCCATGGCTACCTTCTATGGCTGCAATAAGGTTTTCGGCTTGCAGAGGCCTGTGCCATCATAACGGAAACACATTGCAGGTCCTTTTGATGTCGCCTTGGTCACTATTGCCGCTCTGCGGCGCATTGCTCTTCACCGGTTGTGCCCATCAACCCGCCGAACCTCCCCCTGAACCCGCGGCCGGGAGCGAGCAGACTGACAGCACGCCGCTGCCACCCGGATATGACAGCGAGACCCTGTCTGACCTGCTGGTAGCCGAAGTGGCCGCCCAGCGACAGGCGCTAGGCGTCACCCTTGGCTATTACGGCCAGGCCGCCAACACCACCGGCGACCCCACCGTCATCCGCCAGGCCGCCCAGCTGGCCAGCTATCTCGAAGACCACCAACAAGCCCTGGCCCTCAGCGAGCAGTGGCTGGAACAGGATCCCGGCAACGAGGAGGCTCTGCAACTGGCGATCCTGTCGGAAATTCGCCTCGGCAATACCGATGCCGCCACCCGATACCTGGATACCCTGATCGGCAGCCATGGGCAGGAATCCCTTGGCCGCATGGTCAGCCAGGCCCGCGGCCTGGACGCCCAGGGCAACCTTCAGCTGGTCAAGGCCCTCGCCCAATTGACAGAGCAATACCCGGATCAGGCACCGCTGTGGTATGCCCGGGCCGTCTGGAATGAACACGAAGGAGAGCTGCAAGCCGCCCTGGACGCCGATGAGCGCGCCATCAAACTGATGCCTCGGCACGAGGATGCCCTTCTGCTCAAGGCCCAGCTGCTCTTCGAAATGGGCGAGACCCGTGACGCCCTCAGGCATATGAAGAAGGTGGTCAAGAAATACCCGGAAGCTCGCCGGCCTCGCATTACCTATGTGCGCCTGCTGCTGGCCACCGGCAATATCGGGGACGCCGAAAAGCAGCTCGCCATTCTGTCCGAGCAAAACCCGAATGATCTGGACCTGAAATTTTCACTGGCCTTGCTGGCACTGGAGGCAGGTGCCACCGACACCGCCATCGACCAGCTCGACGCCCTGCTCGCCGAGAACTACCGTCCAAACGAGATCCATCTGTATCTGGGCCAGGCCGCCGAACAGCAAGCAGATCTGGATCTTGCCATCGACCACTATCTGAAAGTGGATGGCCCACAGGGAATGCGCTCACGGGTACAGGCTGCTCGACTGATGGTCCGCCAGGGCAACCCCGCCCAGGCCCATGCCCTGATCAGCTCACTGCGACGCAGCCACCCGGAACTCTCTACCAGTCTCGCCATTACGGAAGCGGAAATCATCAGCAGCCATGGCAACCAGCAAGGCGCCCTTGCGCTTCTGGACAACGCACTGCAAGACGATCCAGACAACACCGAACTGCTTTATAGCCGTGCCACACAAGCGGAAAAAGCCGGCGACCTGGAGAAAATGGAAAGCGACCTGCGGCGTATTCTGGCACTGGAACCGGATGATGCCAGCGCCCTGAATGCCCTCGGCTACACTCTGGCCAACCACAATCTACGGCTGGACGAAGCCCTGGAATATGTCTCTCGTGCGCTGGCCCTGCGCCCCGAAGATCCGGCGATTCTCGACTCTATGGGTTGGGTTCTGTACCGACGCGGCGACCTGAAAGGGGCTCGCGACTATCTGCGCCGTGCCTATGAAAAGTTCCCGGACCCCGAAGTGGCCGCCCATTACGGCGAAGTGCTGTGGGTTCTGGGCGCTCAGGGGCAGGCCCGGGAAGTCTGGCGCGATGCCCTGGACAGCAACCCCGATGCCCCGCATATCCGTGAGACCATGGACCGGCTGGGAGCCAAACTGTGAAATACCCCCTTACCCGTCTGCTCATTGCGCTCTGCATCCCGCTGATCCTGAGCGCCTGTCAGACGCCCACCACGGAACCTACCACCTTCACCCACCCCAGCCAGATTCAGGGCTGGGAGATGGAAGGCAAGCTCGGCTACCGCACCCCCAATGATGGCGGGAGCGCCACCTTTGAATGGCGCCAGCAACCCGCCCGTGGTGAAATCCGTTTTTCCGGCCCGCTGGGCTTCGGCAGCGCCGACCTTCGCTGGGACACCGGCCGTGCCGAGCTGATTACCGCCAAAGAGCAATATCAGGCCCGCAGCCCAGGCGAACTGGCCTGGCACCTGACCGGCTTCTGGTTACCGGTATCCGCCCTGCAATACTGGGCACGGGGCCTACCCTGGCCTGGCGCGCCGGGCGAAGCCAGCTACGACGACCTTGAGCGTCTGCAGAGCCTGGAACAATTGGGCTGGTCCCTCACCTTTGACCGCTATGAAACGGTGGCCGGCGTTGAACTGCCGTTCCGTATCAAGGCCACCCAGAACGGCAACCGCTTCACCCTGCTGATCAAGGACTGGCAACCCGGCCTCGGACAATGATGGCTGCCATCCTGACCCTGCCCGCCCCGGCCAAGCTCAATCTGTTCCTGCACATCACCGGGCAGCGGGCAGACGGCTACCACTGCCTGCAGACCGTCTTCGCCCTGCTGGATCACGGAGACACGCTGCACTTCGAACGTGCTGAGAGCCTGAGCCTGGAATGCGATGACCCGGAAGTCCCCTGCGACAGCAGTAACCTGATCCTGCGCGCCGCCCAGGTCTTGCAGCACCACACCCAAACGCGCAACGGCGCGCGTATCCGTCTGCAAAAACGCCTCCCCATGGGGGGCGGCGTAGGCGGAGGGTCCTCCGATGCTGCCACCGCCCTGCTGGGCCTTAACCAGCTGTGGAACCTGGGGCTGTCGCTGGACACCCTCGCCGAACTTGGCCTCCACCTGGGCGCCGATGTGCCCGTCTTCGTCCGCGGCCGCAGCGCCTGGGCCGAGGGCGTGGGAGAGCAAATTACGCCGGTTTCCCTGCCGGATGCCCATTTTTTAGTCATTCACCCCGGAATTCATGTATCAACTGCTCGAATTTTCGGCGACCGGGAATTGACAAGGGATACCCCCATCAGTAAATTACCGGCCTCGCTTGAGGCGGTGCTGACCCGCGACTTTCACAACGACTGTGAAGCGGTGGCACAGCGGCACTTTCCGGAGATCGGCAAGGCCCTCGACTGGCTCAGGCAACATACGGGTAATGCCCGTATGACCGGTACCGGCGCTTGCTGCTTTGCACGCCTCACCGGATCGCAACAGGGGCAGCAATTGCTGCAACAGTTGCCACAACACTGGACAGGTTTCGTCGCTCGAAGCTGTAATACTTCTCCTCTCCATCAAACGCTTGGAGAGACACTGGCGAAGTTTCGAGAGACAAAGAATTCAGGCGAATCTGCACAAACGCATAAGTAGTGCAGACCTGTAAAAGCGTGTTGGGGTATCGCCAAGTTGGTAAGGCAACGGGTTTTGATCCCGTCATTCGTAGGTTCGAGTCCTGCTACCCCAGCCATTTTCTTTCCCGGCCCTCCCTTCCCGGGGCCAGAAATTCACGATACGAAGCACGAAGAGAAGAGAGGCGCCAGTGTCCAAGCTCGTCGTTTTCACCGGTAACGCAAATCCCGAACTGGCCCGCGCCATGGTCAACCACCTGAATCTGCCCATCGGCAATGCCGACGTTGGCACGTTCAGCGATGGTGAAGTTGCCGTGGAAATTCAGGAAAACGTGCGCGGCAAGGACGTCTTCATCGTCCAGTCCACCTGCAACCCCACCAACAACAACATCATGGAACTGCTGGTCATGGCCGACGCACTGCGTCGCTCCTCCGCCGGCCGTATTACCGCCGTGATGCCGTACTTTGGTTACGCCCGTCAGGATCGCCGCGTGCGCTCCGCACGAGTGCCGATTACCGCCAAAGTGGTGGCCGACATGATCACCACCGTGGGCATCGACCGCGTGGTAACCGTCGACCTGCATGCAGACCAGATTCAGGGCTTCTTCGACATTCCGGTAGACAACGTCTACGCCACCCCGCTGATCGTGGCAGACATCGAGCGCCAGAAACACGACGACCTGATGGTCGTGTCACCGGACGTAGGTGGCGTAGTCCGTGCCCGCGCCCTGGCCAAGCAACTCAACGATGCTGACCTGGCCATCATCGACAAACGCCGCCCCAAGGCCAATGTCTCTCAGGTCATGCATATCATCGGTGAAGTGGAAGGCCGCACCTGCATCCTGGTAGACGACATGGTCGATACCGCCGGCACCCTGTGCAAAGCCGCCCAGGCACTGAAGGATCATGGCGCATCCAAGGTCTACGCCTACATTACCCACCCGGTACTGTCTGGCCCGGCCATCGATAACATCGCCAGCAGCTCTCTGGACCAACTGGTGGTGACCGACACCATCCCGCTGTCAGAAGCTGGCCGCGCCTGTGACAAGATTCGCGTGCTCAGCCTGGCGCCGATGCTGGCCGAGACCGTTCGCCGGGTGAACAACGAAGAGTCGCTCAGCGCCATGTTCGACCGATTGGAGCTGGTGTAACAGCAGCAAGCTACAAGCTCCAACACGACATGGATTGTTGCCAGATTGAAGCCCCTGAGGCCGCGCACAGCTCCTGTGCGCGGCCTCTTTCATTCCGCCTCCCTCAATCCCTAACCGTGTTGCAGCTTGCGGCTTGGGGCTTGAAACCCTTTCCACTGGCACACAGCGACTTTTTCCTTCATAATCGCGCCCCCGCGGAATCCTCCGTGGTTTTATCAACCTCTCTGGCCGACCTGGTCGCGGGAAGCCCGAGAGCAGACTGGAGACATAACATGTCCAATGAATTCCTGCTGAATGCAGAAATCCGCAGCGACGCGGGGAAAGGTGCGAGCCGCCGCCTGCGTCGTCTGCAAGATCGCGTACCTGGCATCCTCTATGGTGGCGAAGCCGAGCCGCAGATGATCAGCGTTGAGCTGCGCGAGCTGAAAAAAGCCCTGGAAAACGAAGCGTTCTACAGCCACATCCTGACCCTGAAAGTCGACGGCAAGGATGTACAGGCGGTACTGCGTGACCTGCAGCGTCACCCGGCCAAAGGTGTTCCGACCCACGCGGATTTCCTGCGTGTGGACAAGACCCACAAGATCACCATGAACGTACCGCTGCACTTCATCAACGAAGCCGGCTCCATTGGCGTGAAGAAGCAGGGTGGCGAAATCCAGCACAACATTTCCGAAGTGGAAGTGAGCTGTCTGCCGCAGGATCTGCCTGAGTTCATCGAAGTGGATATGGCTGAAGTCGAAATGAACGCCATCGTTCACCTGTCCGACCTGAAACTGCCGAAAGGCGTGGAACTGACTCAGCTGGCGCTGGGCGACGACCACGACCAGCCGGTTGCTGCTATCCACGCGCCGAAAGTACGTGCTTCCGAGTCTGACGACGAAGAAGGCGGCGAAGAAGCAGCCAGCGAAGAATAAGACGCACCGTGGCGGAACCTGTTCGACTGATCGTAGGCCTGGGTAACCCGGGCCGCGAATACGAAGACACCCGCCACAATGCTGGCGTCTGGTACATTGACGCCCTGGCTCGCCGCCAGGGCGTTTTCCTTTCCGAAGACAAGAAGTACTTCGGCCTGACCGGCACCTTCACCTTTGAAGGCGAAACCATTCGCTTGCTGGTCCCGACCACTTTCATGAATCGCAGTGGTCAAGCCACGGCCGCACTGGCCAATTTCTTCAAGATCCCCGTCACGCAGATACTGGTCGCTCACGACGAACTCGACCTGCCCCCAGGCACTGCCCGCTTCAAGTTGGGCGGAGGGCACGGTGGCCATAATGGTCTGCGCGACATCATCAGCAAGCATGGCAACAGCCGCGACTTCTACCGCTTGCGGCTTGGTATTGGCCATCCCGGCTCTGCTGCCCAGGTCACGCCTCATGTGCTCAACAAGCCGTCGAAAGCCGACCGTGATCTGATTGACCGCGCCATCGACGAAGCGGTGTATCACACCCCGGATATGCTTCGCGGGGAACTGAACAGCGCGATGAATCAACTGAATGGGTTCAAGGCGTAAAGAGCTGCAAGCGACAAGCCTCAAGCTGCAACACGAAGAAATGCCCTGCCAATTTCACTTTTTTGCTCCGCGCTGCGAGTGGCAATGACCTCGATTCCGTGCTACGCCCGGTTCGTTCAACAAGTTGAAACTCCTACAGCGGCATCAGATCCTGCATGTCGCCGAACTCGACGATTGGCAACGCGTTTCCATTAACCAAAAAACCGGGAACGAATTGAGGTTTTCCTATCCCACAAGCGTAGCTTCTAGCTTGCAGCTTGTAGCTTGTAGCTTGTAGCTGATAGCTGATAGCTGATCTTCAACGATCGCCTGCATACCTCGCCAACACCCATTGTCCAGCCGGCCGGGTATTGAGCTTATGCAGCTGGGCCTGCAGAGCCGGGGAAAGGGTGCTCTCGTCGAAAATATCCCAAGGGGTACCGACTGGGCTCAGCAGCGGCGCCAACAGGCTGGCTGCGGCAATGTCCGCCAACGTAAAGGTGTCCCCTACCAGATAGTGCCCATTGCCCTTTTGAAGGCAGGACTCCACCAGGGCAAGCCCTTCCTCCAGACGCTGCTCGGAACGCATCACCGCCTTGGGTTGGATCCGGTACAGGCGACGCACCGCCTCACGGGTCACGGGTGTCATGACCTTCTGTACCATCGCTGGCAGCCCGTAGGGCGTGAGCATGGCATCCATCACTTCCGGCCGGTCAATGATCTGCCCATAGAGCCAACGGCGAACATGAACACCAATGCGGTCAAACTGCTGCTCCAGCTCAATCACCCGAGCTCGCAGTTCCCGGTCTTCCGGTAACAGGGGGCGTTCCGGGTATGTCTTTTCCAGGTAATAGGCAATCCGGGTGGAATCGCCCACCGTCCGCTTGCCGTCACGAAGAATTGGCAAGGTATCGATCCGGGCCATCAAGCGGGTGCGGATACGGTGCGGCCCGGGCAGCAGGTTATGGATACGGAAACCCAGCCCCTTGTGGTCCAGCTGCCAGCGGGTTTTCTCGCAATAATGCGAAATCGGAAACTGGTAAAGAATGCGGTCAGTCATGATGGTGTGCCAGTCAGGATCATGGCCGCAGTCTAGCCCCTCCCCAAAATGGCACATCGGCATCAGCGCCCTGCCATGCCGTCCCCCCAGCAACCCCGCTTTCCGCCTGCCGGTGGTCGCTTTTCCGGCCCGCTTTCAGTAGCATTGCGGCCTCGAAAACTGGAGGTCTGTCATGGGTTTCAAATGCGGTATCGTCGGTCTGCCCAACGTGGGTAAATCCACCCTGTTCAACGCGCTCACCAAGGCGGGGATTGATGCCGAGAACTTCCCGTTCTGCACCATTGAGCCCAACACTGGCGTGGTCCCGGTACCCGACCCGCGTCTGGACAAACTGTCCGCCATCGTGGATCCGGAGCGCGTAATGCCCGCCACCATGGAATTCGTGGACATTGCCGGCCTGGTTGCCGGCGCCTCCAAAGGCGAAGGCCTGGGCAACAAGTTCCTGGCCAATATCCGTGAAACCGACGCTATCGCCCATGTGGTACGTTGCTTCGACGACGAAAATGTTATCCACGTGGCCGGCAAGGTCTCACCGCTGGACGATATCGCCGTGATCAATACCGAGCTGGCACTGGCGGATCTGGATACCGTGGAAAAGGCCCACCTGCGCGCCACCAAAGCCGCCAAGGGCCAGGACAAGGATGCCAAAGGCCTGCTTCCTGTTCTCGACAAGGTATTACCCGCATTGAACGAGGGCGAGCCGGCCCGCTCCGTGGAGCTCAATGACGACGAGCGCAAGGTGCTCAAGAGCCTCAACCTGCTGACGCTCAAGCCGACCATGTACATTGCCAACGTGGACGAAGGCGGCTTCGAAGACAACGCCCTGCTGGATGCCGTACGCGAGCTGGCCGAGAAAGAGAACTCTTCCGTGGTGCCGATCTGCGCCAAGATCGAATCCGAAATCGCCGAGCTGGACGACGAAGAGAAGGCGGATTTCCTGTCTGATCTCGGCATGGACGAACCGGGTCTGAACCGGGTAATCCGTGCGGGTTTCAGCCTGCTCGGCCTGCAGACCTACTTCACCGCCGGCAAGAAGGAAGTCCGCGCCTGGACCGTCAAAGTGGGTGCCACCGCGCCACAAGCCGCCGGGGTCATCCACACCGATTTCGAGAAAGGCTTCATCCGTGCCGAAGTCACCGCCTACGATGACTACATCGAGCACAACGGTGAGTCCGGCGCCAAGGATGCCGGCAAATGGCGCCTGGAAGGCAAGGAGTACATCGTCAAGGACGGCGATGTGGTGCACTTCCGCTTCAACGTGTAAACGCCACAGGCACGCAACACGCTAAAACGAAAAGGCCGCCCGAGGGGCGGCCTTTTCGTTTTTCGCTGTTAACTGATTTAATCAGTGCCACCCGCATTCACCGGCTCAAAATCTTCATCCTTCAACTCCGGCAGCTTCTCATCACAGCCCTGAATGCCCTGCTTTTTCAGGTTGGTGCACACCCGATCCAGCTTGTTGTCCACCGCATGCATGTGATCCAGCAGCAAGTGAATGGCTTCGGCGACCGGGTCGGGCATGTCGTTGCTGACCCCGTAGGCCTGAAAACCGATTTTCTCGGCCATTTCCTGACGGGTCTTTTCTTTCTCGGTGAGCGGCTTGTTGATCACACGACCCGGGATCCCCACCACCGTTGCCCCTTCCGGTACCTCTTTGGTCACTACCGAGTTGGAACCGATCTTGGCGCCCTTGCGCACGGTAAACGGGCCCAGCACCTTGGCGCCGGCCCCCACCACCACCCCATCTTCCAGGGTCGGGTGGCGCTTGCCTTTGTTCCAGCTGGTGCCACCCAGGGTCACCCCGTGATACAAGGTGACGTCATCACCGATCTCTGCGGTTTCACCGATCACCACCCCCATGCCGTGGTCGATAAAGAACCGACGACCAATCTTGGCACCCGGGTGGATTTCAATACCGGTCAGCCAGCGGGAAAACGTGGAAATAATGCGCGCCAGCTGCTTGAAGTTGCGCCGCCACAGGCCATGGGCCAGACGGTGAAACAGCACCGCATGCAGGCCGGGATAGTTGAGCAACACTTCCAGCGTGTTGCGGGCCGCCGGGTCCCGATGAAATACCGACGCAATGTCCTCGCGTACTCGATCAAACATAGCTACCTCGTCCAGGACCTGAGTCCTTATGGATGCGCCAACCCGGTCTGCGTTACGGGTTGTCGCCCTCCTTCATTTTTTTCTCCAGCGCCACCAGCACACCCCGCAAAATGCTCATTTCCATTTTGTCGGGTCGGGCGCGCATAAACAAACGGCGCATACGCGTCATGACCTGCCCCGGCTGCTCCGGATTCAGGAACCCACTCTGCTCCATGACCGTTTCCAGGTGATCCAGAAAACCGGCCACCGCCTCGTTGGTAGCAAGCGGCTCGTCCCAGAACATCTCGGGCAAGGGCATCGCTTCGCGGCGCGAGCGGGCTTCCTTGAGATCGAAATCCTCTCCCAGCAACGCCAGGCGCAACTCGTAACAGATCAGCTGCACCGCCGAGGCCACATTCAACACCCCGTAATCCGGGTTGGCCGGGACGCTCACGTGCAGGTTGCAACGACGCAGCTCGTCGTTGGTCAGCCCGCGGTCTTCACGGCCGAACAGCACCGCAATGCGTGTTTCTTCCGGCTCGTGGGACAACTGCGCCGCCAGCTGACGGGGGGTCAGACAGGGCCAGGGAATCCGTCGCTGGCGAGCACTGGTACCAATCACCAGCGTGGCGCCTTCCAGGGCTTCATCCAGGCTGTCACATACCTGCGCGGCTTCCAGCACATCGCCGGCACCTGACGCCCGGGCAGTGGCTTCCACATTGGGGTAGCCCTGCGGTTTTACAAGGCGAAGATCCGACAACCCCATGGTTTTCATGGCTCGGGCAGCAGCCCCCACATTACCGGGATGGGTGGTTTCCACCATCACGATACGCACATTTTCCAGCATCAGCGTTCCTGTAACAGGTCTGGTCGTAAAAGACGGCAATGTTATCATGAGAGTGTATTAATGACTGCTTAGGCTCTGCTACAATCCGCGCCCCGGTCAGGCCTGCCCTGCTGCCGGAGCTCTTTTACAGTCAATTTTTGAGGACAGATGCATGCATGCGCCGCAAGTGAATATCGCCCTGCGAGCCGCCCGCTCCGCGGGTAACCTGATTCGACGCGCTGCCGAAAGCAGTGACCCGGTGTCTGTCACCAAGAAGGGCATGAACGACTTCGTTACCGAAGTGGATCGTGCGGCTGAAAAGCGCATTATCGAAACCCTCCTGAAAGCCTATCCGGACCACGGCATTCTCGCCGAGGAATCCGGCATCATCGAAGGCAAGGGCGAAGGGGCCGATTATCAGTGGATCATCGACCCGCTGGATGGCACCACCAACTTTATCCATGGCTTCCCCCAGTACTGTGTTTCCATTGCCCTCAAGCACAAAGGCAAAGTGGAACATGCGGTTATTTACGATCCCAACCGCGATGAGGAATTCACCGCCAGCCGTGGTCGGGGCGCGGCCCTTAATGGCCGCCGCATTCGCTGCACCAACCGTCCCGGCCTGGACGGCTGCCTGATCGGCACCGGTTTCCCGTTCCGCAAGGATCAGGCTCCCTTCATGGACGCTTACCTGGGCATGTTTGCCGACATCGCCGCCAGCACCGCAGGCTTGCGCCGCCCGGGCTCTGCCGCCCTGGACCTGGCCTGGCTGGCCGCAGGCCGCCTGGATGGTTTCTTTGAATTCGGTCTGGCCGAGTGGGACATGGCTGCTGGCGCCTTGCTGATCACCGAAGCCGGCGGGCTGGTTGGCGACCTGAGCGGTGGTCACAAGTACCTGGAAAGCGGCGGCGTGGTCGCAGGCAGCCCCAAGGTGTTCAAAGGCCTGCTGCAAAAAATCAAACCCCATCTTACCGACGGTCTGCGCAGGTAAAGCCAGCTACGAGCCATCAGCTATGAGCTATGACGCGGCCCAAGGCAGGTGCCAACAGCACCTCTTGAGCCGCGCCCCCCCCTTCATAAGCAGCCCAATCCCACTAGTTTCTCCGGTTATTGCTTTTATCTTTTCTCATTTCTCGCAGCTCACAGCTAATAGCTCGCAGCTGATTTCCTTAGACCCCAAACCGATTTTTGCAATTCGGCATGGACATCTGTGTGTGCTTTGCTAGCGTGAAAGACAGACACGTTGGCAAGGAGACATGGAATGGGCTCAGTAACGCTATCGGATCCGTCACTTTTCCGTGAGCAGTGCTACATCGACGGTCAATGGTGTGATGCGGACGACGGTGGCACTTTCACGGTGGACAACCCGGCCACCGAAGAGACGCTGGGTACTGCGCCACGCATGGGCGAGGCCGAAACCCGCCGCGCCATTGATGCCGCCCATGCCGCCTTCCCTGCGTGGCGAGACAAAACTGCCGCAGAACGGGCCGGCCTGCTGGAAACCTGGCATGACCTGATGATGGAACATCAGGACGACCTCGGTCAGCTGATGACACTGGAGCAAGGCAAACCCCTGGCCGAAGCCAAAGGCGAAATTGCCTACGCCGCCTCGTTTCTGAAATGGTTTGCTGAAGAAGCCCGTCGCGCCTACGGCGACACCATCCCGGCACCAAAACCCGGCCAGCGTATCGTGGTGATCAAACAACCCATCGGTGTCACCGCCGCGATCACCCCCTGGAATTTCCCCTCTTCCATGATTACCCGCAAGGCGGGGGCGGCTCTGGCTGCCGGCTGTACCATGGTCGTCAAACCGGCCAGCGCCACCCCCTATTCGGCATTGGCACTGGCAGAGCTGGCCCAGCGGGCCGGCATTCCGGCCGGCGTTTTCAGCGTCATTACCGGTAGTGCCGGGGCAATTTCCACCGCCCTGACCGACTCCCCCATTGTTCGCAAGCTGAGTTTTACCGGTTCCACCGAAGTGGGCAGCAAACTGATGGCCCAATGCGCTAAACATATCCAGAAGGTCTCACTGGAACTCGGCGGCAATGCGCCCTTCATCGTGTTTGATGATGCCGATCTGGACAAGGCGGTGGAGGGCGCCATGGCCAGCAAATTCCGCAACACCGGCCAGACCTGCGTGTGTGTTAACCGCTTCCTGGTACAGGACAGCGTGCATGATGCCTTCGTGGACAAGCTCAAGGTCGCCATTGAAGCCATGAACGTAGGCAATGGCATGGACGATGGCGTGACCCAGGCCGCCCTGATCAATCGCGGTGCCGCCGACAAGGTCATGGAGCATATCGAGGATGCCCTGGGCAAGGGCGCCACTGTCATCACCGGCGGGCAGCGACATGAACGCGGCGGCAGTTTTGTACAGCCTACCCTGATCACCGGTGTCAGCCAGGACGCCCAGCTCTGCCAGGAAGAAACCTTCGGCCCACTGGCCGCCGTCATCCCGTTCAAGAGCGAAGAAGACGCCATCCGGATTGCCAACGACACCCCGTACGGCCTGGCGGCCTATTTCTACAGCAATAACATCCACCGCTGCTGGCGTGTGGCTGAAGCACTGGAAAGCGGCATGGTCGGCGTCAACGAAGGCCTGATTTCCAATGCTGCGGCCCCCTTCGGCGGCGTCAAGGAATCCGGCCTGGGCCGGGAAGGCTCCCATCAGGGAATGGACGAGTACCTGGAAGAAAAGTATCTCTGCATGGGTAGCTGATACCCCTGAACGGTCGCCTGACGCGCCCCCTGAGTGAGGCCCTGAAGATAGAACCGCGTCGGCCAGAAAGGAGACGGAATGGGACAAACGCTGAACATTGCCCTGTTGCCCGGTGACGGCATTGGCCCGGAAGTCATGGATGTGGCGGACGCGCTCCTGGAACAGTTGATTCAACGCTATCAGCTCCCCCTCGCTGCGACCCTGTTTCCCTGGCCATCCCATGCCTGGTACCAGCAGCACGGGCAGATGATGCCTGATGATGGCGTGGCGCAATTGCGCCGCTTCGACGGCATCCTTCTCGGGGCACTGGGTGATCCCGGCCCACTGGATGATCCTGAGCGGTTTGTCCTCTCTGACAGTATCTCCCTGGGGCCTTTGCTGGCCCTGCGCAAACAGCTGGATTTATGGGCCTGCGAGCGCCCTGCCCGCTGGCTGGCTGGTGCCCCCCAATACCTGGCCGACCCACGCGCCAAAGACGTCGACATGCTGGTGATTCGGGAAAACAGTGAAGGCGAATACAGCAATCAGGGCGGCCGCCTGCGGGCCGGCGCGGCAGACGAAATCGCCACCCAGGTCGAAGTCTTCACCGCCACGGCCACAGAGCGGCTGATTCGCCATGCCTTCGAACGTGCCGAAGAACGTGCCCGACTGCGCGACACCCCACGCCAGTTCAAGGACGGCAAAGCCGCCCAGGTGTGCCTGATCACCAAACGCAATGCGCAACCCTTCTGGGGAGATCTGTACACCGAAACCTTCGCCCGCATCGCGGCTCTCTATCCGGAGGTGGACACCCATCACGAGCTAGTGGACGCCGCCTGCATGAAGTTCGTGCAAAGTCCCTGGCAGTTCGATGTGATCGTGGCCAGCAACCTGCACGGCGACATTCTCACCGACCTGGCTGCAGTGCTGTGTGGCGGGCCGGGCCTGGCACCGTCTGCCAACCTGAATCCGGCTGACGCCGACACGCCAGCCCTGTTTGAGCCGGTACACGGCAGCGCCCCGGATATCGCCGGAAAGAATCTGGCGGACCCCCGTGCCACCCTGTTAAGCCTGGCCATGCTGCTGGACACCCTGGCGCCGAACCATCCCGCCATCGGCAATGCGGCACAACATCTGCATGACCTGATAGCAGAGGATTTACGACAGCCCTTTACAGGCACCCGGGAAACCGGCCAACGATTGAGTCAACGCATGGCCGCTGCCGTCTGAGGGCAGCGCCATTGATGAGGAAAACCGCGACAGCAAAGCAAACACATCGCAAGCATTGGTAAACGGAGGCGCCATGAGTCATTTGTCCCCCCTGCTGGTCCAGTCCAGCGGCATTTGTGCGGAGCGCGGCGAAGGAAGCTGGCTCTATGACAAGGACGGCAACCGCTGGCTGGATTTCACGTCCGGGATTGGCGTCACCGCCACAGGCCATTGCCACCCAAGGGTCGTTGCGGCCGCCCAGGAACAAGTGGCCAAGCTGGTGCATGCTCAATACGCCACTGTCACCCACCCCAACATGCTGGCACTGACGGACAGGCTCTATGAGCACTTGCCCAAAGGACTCGATGCGGTGGCCTTTTCCAATTCCGGCAGCGAATCCGTCGAAGCCGCCGTGCGGCTGGCCCGTCAGGCCACCGGACGCACCAATCTGATTGCCTTTCGCGGTGGCTTCCATGGCCGCACTTTGGCGGCGGCCTCCCTGACCACCTCCACCAGCAAGGTCCGCACCGGCTGGCAACCGCTCATGGCCGGGGTCAGCATCGCCCCCTTCCCCCATGCCTACCGCTATCAACAGGACATGGACGAATGCGTGGCGGCCTGCCTGCACGAGCTGGACCATATCTTCGCCACCGAGTGCAATCCGGCAGACACCGCCGCCATGATCATTGAGCCGGTGCAGGGCGAATACGGTTATTACCCCGCCACAACCGCGTTCATGGAAGGCTTGCGCGAGCGGTGCGACAAGCACGGCATCTTGCTCATTGCCGACGAAATCCAGGCGGGCTATGGCCGCACCGGGCGTTTCTGGAGCCACCAGCATTTCAATGTGAAACCCGACCTGATTATTACTGCCAAGGGACTGGCCAGCGGTTACCCGCTGTCTGCCATCGCCGCCAGCAAGGACTTGATGAACCACGGTTATCCGGGCTCCCAGGGCGGCACTTACGGCGCCAACGCGGTGGCCTGCGCAGCGGCCCTTGCCACCCTGGATGTCATCGAGGATGAACAGCTGGTCGCCCGGGCCGACAGCCTCGGCGCCCGGTTGCGAAAGCATCTTGAAGGTTTGCAGAAAGAGGACGGCGGCATCGATGAAATCCGCGGCGCCGGTCTGATGTTGGGCGTTGAAATGGTCAGCGCGCCGCACGTTCCCGACGGCGACCGCGCCGGCCGCATTCTCAAACATTGCGAGCAGAACGGCATGTTGATGCTGCGCTGCGGCAGCCAGGGGCAGGTGGTACGCTGGCTGCCCCCGCTGACGGTCAGCGAGGCAGAAATCGATCAGGCCGTTGACCTGTTTGCCAAGGCACTGAAGGCCACCGCCTGAGCACCATACTGAATCAAGGATCTTGTATGACCGATACCGTTGTGACCGTGCTGCTTGCCGAAGACGAGCCCTCCCTGCCCGGCCTGGAAGCCCTTGCCGGCCAGGCCCGGGTGCAGGAAGCACGGACATCGGAGCAGCTGAAAGCCGCCCTGCCGGACACCGAGGTACTGGTGGTCACCGACTTTCGTACCGATGTGCTGGCGCAAGTGTGGCCGGACAACTGCCCGGTGCGCTGGGTCCATGCCACCAGCGCCGGCGTGGATGCACTGATGATCGATCCGATCAGGAACAGCGACATCGTCGTCACCAACGCCCGCGGCATATTCGACCGGGGTATCGCCGAGTATGTGCTGGGTGCGGTGCTGATGTTTGCCAAAGACACGCTCACCAACCTGTCACTGATGCGCGAGCATCGCTGGCAACACCGTGAAACCCGCCTGCTGCGTGACAGCCTCGCGGTCATCGTGGGGGCGGGTTCGATCGGCCGGGAAGTAGCCCGCCTGCTGGGCGCGCTGGGCGTGAACGTGATGGGCACTGCCCGCCATGCCCGTGACGATGCAGCCTTTGAAAAGGTGTATGCGCAAGACGATTTGCCCAGGCTCCTTGGCGAGGCGGACTACGTGATCATCACCGCGCCACTGACCCCGGACACCGAAGGATTATTCGATGAGCCGCAGTTCCAGCGCATGAAAGCCGGGTCGGTCCTGGTGAACGTCGGCCGCGGCCCCATCGTTCGCACCGACGCCCTGCTGGCCGCCTTGCAGAGTGGTCATCTGGCCGGGGCCGCACTGGACGTATTTGAACAGGAGCCCCTGCCCGCCGATCACCCATTGTGGGATCAACCCAACGCCATGCTGTCCGCCCATATGGCAGGGGATTTCATCGGCTGGCGCGCCGCGCTGGGGCAGCAATTTGTCGACAACTTTCAACGCTGGCAACAGGGCGAGGCGCTCGCCAACCCCGTCAGCAAGGAACATGGCTATGTCAGCAATGCCTGAGTGCTGATCCATTCAGACCAGGCATACGTCACACCAGGAGGTACGCCGATGAGCAAGGAACTACTGACCATGAGCGCCCAGGCGCTAAAAGCCGCCTACCAGACCGGCGCGCTGTCCCCCGTGGAAGTGTGCTCCAGCCTGCTGGACCATATCGAGAAGCACGACCAGGCGCTGAATGCCTGGTGCCTGATCGACCGCGACACCACCCTGCAATGGGCCCGTGACTCGGAGCAACGTTATCAGGATGGCAAGGCAGACGGCCTGCTCGATGGAATCCCGGTGGCGGTCAAGGATGTGTTCCTGACGCCCATGTGGCCAACCGTGAAAGGGTCAAAAACCATCGACCCCGACGCGACCCTCAACAAACGCTCCCCCGCCGTGGCCGCCCTGGAACGGCATGGCTATGTCCCCCTTGGCAAAACCACCACCCCGGAGTTCGGCTGGAAGGGCATCACCGACAGCCCCCTGTGCGGACCGACCAACAACCCCTGGAACCCGGCACGCACCGCCGGCGGCAGCAGCGGCGGCAGCTCAGCGGCGGTCTCTGCCGGCATGGCGCCCCTGGCGCTGGGCACGGATGCCGGCGGCTCAATTCGCATCCCGGCAGGTTTTTGCGGCATCGTGGGCCATAAACCCACCTTCAGCGAAGTCCCACACTGGCCGGCCAGCCCGTTCGGCACCCTGGCGCACGCAGGCCCCATGACACGGACCGTAGCCGACGCCGCACTCATGATGAACGTGCTGTGCGAAGCCGATGCCCGCGACAGTCTGGCCGCACCGCGCCGCCATATTGATTATGTGGCGGCCCTGAACCAGCCCATGAAAGGTCTCAACATCGCCATGAGTACGACTCTCGGCTATGTGGACGTGGACCCGGAAATTGAAAAGGCGTTCAAGGACGCCGCCAAGGTCTTCGAGGACCTGGGCGCCACCGTGACCGAAGCGGACCCCGGTTTCAGCAACCCGCTGGCCGCCTTCAGCCACCTGTTCTACAGCGGCGCCGCCAACGCCATGCGCGACCTGGGCGACCGCCAGCGCAGCCTGATGGACCCGGCACTGGTCGAAGTGGCCAGCAAGGCCGAAAAGCTCACCATGCTGGATTATCTGGGTGCCATGAACGAGCGCATGGCCGTGAGCGAACGCATGGCGGTATTCCATACCAAGTACGATCTGCTCATCACCCCGACTCTGCCCATCGAAGCCTTTGATACCGACCGCGAAGTGCCGGTGGACTGGCCGAGCACCCGCTGGCCGACCTGGACGCCCTTTACCTACCCGTTCAACCTCACCGGGCAACCGGCGTTGTCGGTGCCCATGGGCCTGAACAGCAACGGGCTGCCCATGGCCCTGCAAATCGTCGGCGCCCGTTTCGATGACGCCCGGGTGCTGGCTGCCGGCCACGCCTTCGAGCAGGCACAACCATTCGCTCACCTGCCGCCCTTGCTACAGGAATAACCCCCTCTCTGCAGGAGCGCCGCTGGCGGCGCGATTCCAGTGATGGTTATCGCGCCGCCAACGACGCTCCTGCGGCAGGACTGATCGCCAACAGGAGACGACGATGGGTAACATCAATCTGGACACGGATTTCTACGAAAGCGAAGACCCGATCTGGAACCCGGCACTGCTGACCATCCCGGTGCCGGGCATTCGTCGCATGGTCAATCTGGCGGCGGATCTGGACGATGTCATCCACCTTTCCATTGGCCAGCCGGACTTCAAACCACCGAGCCATGTGGTACAGGCCGGCGTTGATGCGCTGAATGCCGGGCAGACCGGTTACACCATGGACGCGGGGCTTCCAGAGTTACTGGAAGCGCTGGCCGATTATTACAGTACCCGCTACGGACGTCCGTTGGTGCCGGAAAACCTGATGATCACCACCGGCGCTACCGAAGCAATCTATCTGGCACTCACCGCCACCTCGGCTCCAGGCCGCGAGTTTATCGTTCCCGACCCCTCGTTCATGCTTTATGGCCCGCTGATCCGCATGAACGGCGGCACGGTAAAGAACATCGCCACCCGCGCCGAGAACGATCACCAGCTTGATCCCCAGGAAGTCATCGACGCCATGGGGCCCAATACGTTTGCCGTAGTATTGAATTCCCCCAGCAACCCCACTGGCACCATTTACCCGCGGGAAACCATTGAAGCCATCGTCGAGGAAGCCGCATACCGTGGCATTCATATCATTAGTGATGAAGTCTATGACCATCTGATCTACGACGGCCGTGATTACCCCAGCGTGCTATCCTGCTGCCCGGACCTTGACCACGTCATGGTGGTGAGCAGCTTTTCCAAAACCTTTTCCATGGCCGGTATGCGCGTGGGCTGGTTGATTGGCAGCCAGGGTGCCATCAAGAAATTGCGGCGCTATCACATGTTCACCACCACCGTGGCCAACACCCCCTGCCAATGGGCCGGCGTTGCGGCACTGCGGGGCAGCAACCAGTTTATTGACTCCATGGTAGAAGAATACCAACAGCGGCGTGACCGCCTGATCGAGCTGGTCTCACAAACACCGCACCTCACCGGCTACCGCCCGGACGGTGCTTTCTATCTGTTCCCATCGTTACCGGAAGGCGTGGACGGCGCCAACGTCGCCCTGAAACTGCTGCGTGAAACCGGCGTCTGCACCATCCCCGGCGACACCTTCGGCGAAGCCGGAAAGAACGCCCTGCGCATCAGCTATTCCACCTCACTGGACCAGATCGAAGAGGCCTTCGAACGAATTATTCCGTGGATGAAGAAGCAGAATTTTTCGTAAAGCGGCAAGCCTCAAGCTACAAGTCACAACGCGACAATAGTCATCATTAACGGCAAGACCGTGCCCGCGATCGATTACTGAAATTGTGCGCGGGCAAGGCGTCAGAAACTCCTGACCCACTGATTCGTGTTGTAGCTTGAAGCTTGCAGCTTGCCCCTCCATCACCTGTAGGCAGAATCCCCCAGAAAAAAACAAAAAAAGCCGCGAAAGAATCGCGGCTTTTTTGTTTTAGCTGTTAACTATTAATTATTAACTGTTAACTGCTCTTATGGCATTTCATCAATTTCTTCCGGCTCCGGAATGATGAAATCCTCCTTGCTCACTTTCATCATGAACAGGATGTTACTCACCACATAAATGGAAGAGTAAGTACCGACAGCGATACCCACCAACAGCGCTTCCGAGAAAGAACGCATCACCTCACCACCGAAGAAGAACAGTGCCACCAATACCAGTAACGTTGTCAGAGAGGTATTGATGGTTCGGCTGAAGGTCGCATTCACGGCATCATTGATGATCTGTTCAGGGTCGCTCTTGCGCGAGTTGCGAAAATCTTCCCGAATCCGGTCCGCCACCACAATGGAGTCATTCAGGGAGTAACCAATCAGCGCCAGGACTGCCGCCAGCACCGTCAGATCAAACGGCCACTGCACCAGAGAGAAAATCCCCAGCACGATGATCACGTCATGGAACAACGCCACCACAGTGGCAACACCAAACTTGTTGGAGAACCGGAACCAGACGTAGAGCATCATCAAACCCAGCGCCAGCAACATGGCGGTGCCGGATTCATCGCGCAGCTCGTCACCCACCTGTGGACCCACGAACTCCACTTTGAGCAACTCCAGCTCACCATTGTGCGCCTTGAGCGCCGCGTAGACGTTATGGCCCACCTCATCCGCGTCCGCGCCTTCTTTTGGCGCCACGCGAATGTTCACTTCCTTTGGCGAACCGTAGTGCTGTGCCACCGCATCGCCGTAGCCCGCCGCAGTCAGATCCGCACGAACCTGCGACAACTCCACGTCCACCGGGCTTTTCACTACCACGGTGGTCCCGCCAGTGAAGTCCAGCCCCAGGTTCAACCCCCGGGTGACCAGCAATACCACCGAGGCAATCACCAGCAAGACAGACAGGATGCCCAGCGGTTTGCGGACACCCATAAAGTTAATGTTCATGGTTGCTTTACTCATCGCATCACCGCCTTAAATACTCAGTTTCGCCGGTGCACGGGCGCCGCGCCCGTAAACCATTTCCGCCATGGCACGGGTACCAATGATCGCCGTGAACATGGACGTAAGAATGCCGATAAACAGGGTGACCGCGAAGCCCTGCACCGAACCGGTACCGGCCGCAAACAGGATCACCGCGACAATCAGCGTGGTGATATTGGCATCCAGAATGGTGGTGAAGGCACGGGCATAACCCTCTTCGATGGCCTGTCGGGGTTTAAGCCCGCGACGCAGATCCTCGCGAATACGTTCGAAGATCAATACGTTGGCATCCACCGCCATACCCACGGTCAACACGATGCCGGCAATGCCCGGCAGCGTCATGGTGGCACCGGGAATCAGCGACATGATGCCTACAATGATGACCAGGTTGCCCAGCAGGGCCACATTGGCAATCAGGCCAAACAGCTTGTACCAGACCACCATGAAGATCAGCACCAGCGACAAACCCAATGCCATGGACTTGAGGCCCGCCTCGATGTTCTCGGCACCCAGGCTCGGGCCGACGGTGCGCTCTTCCACAATGCTCACCGGCGCCGCCAGAGAACCCGCCCGCAGCAGCAGGGCCAGCTCGGACGCCTCTGCGGGGTTATCCAGTCCGGTGATCCGGAATCGACTGCCCAGGGTGTCCTGAATGGTGGCAACGTTGATCACGTATTTGTCGGTGGTACTGACCATCTTGTCGACCAGATTGCCGTCTTCGCCCTCGACCTTCTTCACGTCAGTCTTGGTTTCAATAAACAGCACGCCCATGGGGTTACCGACGTTCTTGCCCGTAATGCGCTGCATACGACGGGCGCCATCGGAATCCAGGGTGACGTTCACTTCCGGTGAACCGGAGTCCTGGCTGAAGCCCATGCGCGCATCAATCACCTGATCACCAGTGGCGATTTTGGACTTGCTCATGGCCACGATTCGGCCTTCCTGCCCCTTGAAGGGATAGAACTCCACGCCCGGAGGCGCCATGCCGCTGCGCAGCCGCGCCGACGACACACTGTTATCTACCAAGCGGAATTCTAGCGTCGCGGTACGCCCCAGAATCCGGCGCGCCTGGGAAGCATCCTGAATGCCCGGCAGCTGCACCACGATACGGTCAGCCCCCTGACGCTGTACCACCGCTTCCGCCACACCCAGTTCGTTGACACGCTTGTTCAGGGCAGTACGGTTCTGGTCGACGGCGTAGTCCTGCATTTCCTTCAGGGCACTGTCGTTCAACACCAGAACGGCTTCCGGGGTATCTCCGGCCGGCTTCATGGTGAACTTGTCCAGCGCCTGGCGCAGGGGGGCTCGTGCCGCATCGGCAGCGACCTGATCAGCAAAGGTTACCGTGAGGGTCGTGCCATCCACCGCAACGTCACGATAACGGACACCCGCATCACGCAATGTCAGCTTGGCATTACCTGCCCAGGCTTCCATGCGGCTGTCGACCACCGCATTCATGTCTACCTGCAACAGGAAATGCACCCCGCCGCGCAGATCCAGACCCAAATTCATGGGGCTGGCACCGATGGATCGCAGCCAGTCCGGCGTCGTTTCGGCCAGGTTCAGGGCGACCACATAGTTATCCCCCAGCTCAGAGGCCGCCAGATCGCGGGCACGCAGCTGGGCTTCGGTATCGTTCAGGCGCACCAACAGGGAGGAGCCGACGGATTCGCCGGGGCCGTGACTGAGTCCGGCCTCATCCAGAGCGCCAAGCACTCTCTGACGGGCCACGTCAGAGACTTCACCGCCAGCATCAGCATGGCTGATCTGAATGGCAGGAGCGTCCGGGTACAGGTTGGGCAGGGCATACAGGCCGCAAACAACGAGGGCGGCCAGAAGCAGGAAAAATTTCCAGCGTGGATAGCGGGTCATAGCTCTTTCCGGTGTTTATTCCGGTGGTGTCCGGTGTAATAAAAAGCCCCGTCAGAAACGGGGCTGAGAGTCTTAAATGGACTTGATGGTGCCTTTGGGCAAGGTGGCCTGGATGCTCTGCTTTTGCAGTTTGATTTCCAGGTTGTTGCTGATTTCTACCACCACGAACTCGTCGGTGACCTTGGCGATCTTGCCCAGAATGCCACCGCTGGTGACCACTTCATCACCCTTGTTCAGGTTTTCCACCAGATTCTTGTGCTCTTTGGCGCGCTTTTGCTGCGGACGAATCAGGAAGAAGTAGAACACCACCATCATCACCACCAGCATGATCAGCTCGACACCACCGGGGCCGGCCGGGGCCGCCTGGGCATACGCCGGAGAGACCAGGGCAGTGGCCAGAAGGGCCAGCAGGGAACGCATTGCGATTTTCATTAATTACTCCAGTTTTCAATAAGCTACAGCGCGGGAGTCTGCTCACCCCGAGCGGCATAGAAGTCGTCCACAAAGGCGGACAATGTACCCCCTTCAATGGCCCCCCGCAATCCAGCCATCAGGCGCTGATAGTAGCGCAGGTTATGGATGGTATTGAGCTGGGAGCCAAGCATTTCATTGCAGCGATCCAGATGGTGCAGATAGCTGCGGGAAAAATGCTGGCAGGTATAGCAGTCACACTCGGCTTCCAGTGGCGCCAGGTCGTGACGGTGTTTGGCGTTACGGATCTTGATCACCCCTTGAGAGGTGAACAGGTGGCCGTTGCGGGCATTACGGGTGGGCATGACACAGTCGAACATGTCGACTCCGCGCCGAACCGCCTCGACGATATCTTCCGGCTTGCCGACCCCCATCAGGTAACGGGGACGCTCTGCAGGCATATGCGGCGTCAGGTTACCCAGAGTACGCAGCATTTCTTCCTGGGGCTCACCCACACTCAAGCCACCCACGGCATAACCATCAAAGCCGATATCCACCAGACCGGCCAGCGACTCCCGGCGCAGGTTGTCGTACATGCCGCCCTGCACAATGCCGAAGCAGGCCGCATCGTTGCCCTGGTGCGCATCCTTGGAGCGTTGTGCCCAGCGCAGAGACAGTTCCATGGAATCTCGGGCCTGCTGCTCGGTGGCAGGAAACGGGGTGCATTCATCGAAGATCATGCAGATATCACTGCCCAGCGAGCGCTGTACCTGCATGGCACGCTCGGGCGTCAGCTCGACCTTGTCGCCATTGATGGGGTTCTTGAACACCACGCCGTGTTCGGAAATCTTGCGCATTTCCCCCAGGCTGAAGACCTGAAACCCACCGGAATCGGTAAGAATCGGTTTGTCCCATTGCATGAAACCATGCAGGGAACCATGGGCTTCGATCACCTCGGTGCCCGGGCGCAGCATCAAATGGAAGGTATTACCCAGACAGATCTCGGCACCGGTATCGGCCAGGTCTTTCGGCAGCATGCCCTTCACCGTGCCATAGGTCCCCACAGGCATGAAGGCCGGGGTCTGGATCGTGCCGCGGGGGAAGGTGATCTCGCCACGACGGGCATCACCGTCCGTGGTCTTCAGGGAAAATTGCATGCGAGACATCAGACCCTCTCTGCGGTGGACACATCCACCCTTTCAATGAACATGGCATCGCCGTAGCTGAAGAAACGGTACTCTGCCTCGATCGCCGCCTGATACGCGCCCATGACGCGCTCTTGCCCGGCAAAAGCACTGATCAGCATCAGCAGCGTGGACTTGGGCAGGTGGAAATTGGTCAGCAGACACTCCACCAACCGGAATTGATAACCGGGATAGATGAAAATATCGGTCTCCCCCTGACCGGCCTTCAAGCTACCGGACTGGCTGGCGGCTTCCAGCGCCCGCAACGCGGTGGTGCCCACAGCCACAATACGTCCGCCACGGGCATGGGCCTGCGCCACCTGCTCCACCAGCGTTTCGGGAATCTGGTAGCGTTCGCTGTGCATGTGATGGTCTTCCACCTTGTCCACACGCACGGGCTGAAACGTCCCTGCTCCTACATGGAGGGTGACATAGCCGATATCAACCCCGTGCTGCTGCAGGGCCGTCAGCATCGCCTCATCAAAATGCAGCCCCGCGGTGGGAGCTGCCACGGCACCGGGCTCGCGGGCATACACGGTCTGATAGCGCTCCATGTCCCCCTGTTCATCCGGGCGATCGATATAGGGCGGCAACGGCACATGGCCAATCGTTTCCAGCGCGCCAAGCAGGGTCTCGCAGCCGTGGAACTGGAGAATAAACAGGGCATCGCGGCGACCGGTGACCTGGGCCCGTACGCCCTCATCAAACTGCAGCCAGCTGCCCGGCTTGGGGGATTTGGAAGCACGCACATGGGCCAGCGCTTCATGATCATCCACGACCCGCTCAATCAGCACTTCCACCTTGCCGCCACTGTCTTTGTGGCCGAACAGGCGAGCCGGGATCACCCGGGTGTCATTGAAGATCAGCAGGTCACCGGGCCGGACATAGCCCAGCAAGTCAGGAAATTGCTGGTGTTGGAGGGCGTCACGGGTCAGCGCCAACAAACGGGCATCACGGCGCTGAGCGGGGGGATGGCGGGCGATCAGCCCGTCCGGGAGTTCAAAGTCAAAATCGTCGACGTTCACGTACTGTACCGGCACGGAAGTTCAAGGGAGGGCAAGGATACCCGGCACCGAAAGCAGGATCAAAAGCTGTTTCCCTTCCAAGAGCACAAGCGCACAGAGACAATCCGCTTTGCCCGCTGTTAGCGCTTTGCTCTAGAGGCTATTTCTTGCCCTTGGGTTTCTTCGGCAACTCCACCGTGGCGGTGGCAGACAAACGATCATGCAAAGTCTGGTGCGGGGCGATCAGGACAACCAGATACCCCGCCCCGAACAGCCCCCAGGACAGGCACGCCCCAAGAAAGCGGGCGGCGGTCTGCCACAGTTTGACCGGCCCACCTCGGTAATGACGAACCTGCAGGCGCCAGGCACGCATGCCCAGCGTCTGACCACCGCGCATCCAGAACCAGGCGTAAAAGAGCCAGGTTTCCACCAGCAACAACGGCAGCAGGATCCCCTTGAGATAGCCCGGGGCTGCGCGGGTTACCCCATTGATGTCCTCCATGGGCAAACCGGTCTTGGGGTAGACCAGCACAAAGATCCCTGTGCTCACAAACCACAAGGCCAGCACCAGAAAACCGTCGTAGACCAGCGCCATCAAGCGCTTCAGCAAACCGGCAGGCGGGGCATAATCGGTCATAATTCACTCCGAAGCCAACGCTTCTCCGCTGCAGACGTCCGATCCAGCGCCAGACGCCCGACATAAAAAAGCCCGCTCGAAGCGGGCTTTTTCATCGTTTGGTACCAGAGGCCGGACTTGAACCGGCACGCCCGTGAAGGCAACGGATTTTGAATCCGTCGTGTCTACCAATTCCACCACTCTGGCAGTGGGGCGCGAGTATACCAGCCCGTCGCTGCTTTGCCAGCCTATTATTCAGGATTGCCCTGCACGAGCACCGCAGTCACGTTATCACGACTGCCCTTGTCCAGGGCGGCCTTGAGAATTCCGGACTCGGACACCCGGTGACGCATCAACGACAACAGGTCGTCTTTGGTCAGCACAGAATGAATCCCATCGGTAGTCAGCAAAAAACGCTGCGCCTGAGCGACAGGAAATCTGGCCTGCTCCAGCCGCAGTTTGTCCCCAGTGCCCACGGCCTGATAGATCACGTGGGCGCGAGGATGCTGCATGGCTTCGGTCTCTGTCAGCTCACCCGCGTCCAACAGGGACTGCACGGGGGTGTGATCGCGGGTCAGTATATCGAACCGCTCACCCTCCTGACGGTAAAGACGGGCATCACCAGCCCACAGCACGGCCGCCTCTTCGCCCTGAATCAGCACGACCACGACAGTGGCCCCCATGGGCTTGCTGCGCATGTGCATGGCGGCATGGTGCCGTATCGCATGGTTAACGGTTTGCAGTGCGGTTTCCACCGCCAGGAGTCGATGGGCCATGCCGCCGCCCAGAGACAACCCCTCCAGGCATTGCCGAATCATGCTGGCCGCCAGATCACCTGCATCATGGCCACCCATACCATCAATCACGGCCCAAAGGCCTTCTCCGTCTCGACACACCAGGGCATCTTCATTGGTCGCTCGTCTGCCCTTGTGGGTGCGTCCCTGCCCCCGCCAGATTGTCATCCGTTATCGCACCCTCTGCAGCAGCCAGATCCCCAGCACCAGACACAACGCGGGGGGCACAGCCGCCGCCATCAAGGGCTCGGTATGGAAAACCAGCGACAACTGACCGAAAAACTGCTGGCCGTAATGAAAGATCAGCCCGGCCACGATCCCTGCCGTCAGACGCAGCCCCATGGTGACTTCCCGGAGCGGGCCGAAGACAAAGGAAATTGCGATCAGCACCATGCCGATGGTCGCCAGCGGCATAAACAGTTTCTGCCAGAAACTGAGCATGTAATCGGCCGTCTCAAGCCCCTGCCGCTTGAGGTACGCGGTGTATTCCAGCAGCTTGGCCATGGCAAGGTGATCGGGCTTGAGCACAACAATACTGAGCAACTGCGGGGTCAGGCGTGTTTGCCATTCGCCGTTATCTTTTTCATAGGTCTCGGTGTGATCTTCGAACAGGCGTGTGCCCGTGATGCCTTCCAGTGACCAGAAATCCCCCTGGTAAATTGCCCGCGCCACAAACTGGGTTTCTGTCAGTTTCTGCTGCTCGTCAAAACGATAGCGGGTCAGTCCATGCAACACGCCATTGGGCTGCACTGCATTGATATGGATGAACTCCTCGCCTTCCCGATGCCAGTAACCGTATTTTGAGCGCAAGGCTTCGCCGCCACCTTCCGCCATGGAGCGGTTACTCTGGGCCACCTGCTCGGTGTACGGGGTCAGGTACTCTCCCAGCGGGATCGAGAGGATGATCAACAAGAACACCGGCCGCAAAACCAGCCAGCTCACCCGCAATGTGGACACCCCTGCCGCCCGAATTACCGACAGCTCACCACTGTTTGCCAGCAGCCCCAGGCCGATCAGCGTCCCCAGCAGAATCGCCATGGGCAGATACTCATGCACACGCCTGGGGGTTGTGGTCAGAATGAATTGCAGCGCCTGCATGGCCTGGTAGTTGCCCCGCAGGAATTCCAGCTCGTAGATAAAACCGAATAGACAATCCAGGCCCACAATGATCGCCAGGATCGCCAGTGTCGGCACCATGACCGCCCGCCAGAAATACCGTTTCAGCAATCTCATGCGCCTGCCCTCCGCCGGAAAATCCGGTTACCGAAATAGAGCAGGAACACGATGGTCGCCGCCACCAGATGGATCCAGACCATGTCCAGATACCAGGGCAGCACCCCGGAGTGATCTTCAATGGCGCTGCGCGTGACCAGCAGCATACCCACATATAGCATGTAGCCCAGCACAGCAGGGATCAGGCGGTAAAACCGCCCCTGCCGCGGGTTCACCCTGGCCAACGGAATCGCCGCAAGCGCCATAATCGGCACCGTAAGAATCAGCGATAGTCGCCACTGCAGCTCCGCTAACGCTTCATGGTTATTTTCACGCTCTGCGATCAATTCTCTGGTCGACCGGCCGCGCACTTTGGGTGGGCGACTGTCCGATTTTTCACCACCGATCCGCACCCGCGCTTCCTTGAAACCAATTTCCTTGTAATCGCGCTGGCCCGGTTTTCCCTGGTACTGGAAGCCATCCGTCAGCAACAGATAACTGATGCCATCTTCCTGAACCAGCTTGCCGCTTCTCGCCCACACCGTCAGTAACCGGTTGGCTTCACCCTGCCCTTCAAAACGGGCGTCGGCCACAAAGACATTTTCCAGCACCCCTTTCTCACGATTGAGATGCTCCGCGTAAGTCGCGCGCTGACTGTTACTGGATCCCTTTACATGGAAGCGACCAGGGGTCAGCAATTCGAGCACCGAGCGATCTTTCTGCTCCTCGAAAATGCGGTTGACCTCAGCGTCGCCGCGAGGGGTCACGTAGAGCGAAAACAACCCCACCAACGTGGTTGCCATTAACACCGGCACCACCAGCGAACGGACAATCCGGCCATGGCCCTGCCCCCCTGCACGCAGGACAACCATCTCGTTATCCATATGCATACGGCCCAGCACCAGCAGCAAGGCAATATAGAGGCTCAACGGCACAATCATTTGCAGGAATTCCGGCATCCGGAACGCCATCACCAGAAACAAGGCATCAGCGGCAATTTCACCGGCAGCCGCCTCCGCCAGATATTTGATAAACCGGCCACTGACCAGCACCATCACCAGAATAAAGGTGACCATGACGGTACTGAGGAACACTTGCCGGTTAATGTAGCGATGAAGAATCAAGGGCTGGCCCACTCGTCCTTGTCGTTGAAACGTCGCTGATGCGTGCCGGCTTTGCAGTCGATACCCGTAAAGGCAGGCGTTAGCCTGCGGCACCACACCGACACACACAGCAGAATGCTGCCTAGTGTAACTGACCGATCATGAAAGGCGGTAATTCCTGCACCAGAAGACAGCAAACAGCCGCAATGTTTCCCAACTCATTCGCGTTTGTCACATTGCGTTTCCCCTGCCAAGGCCCCACTATTTCAGGTTGTTGGCAGCCCTGATCAACTTGGAGACAACATGGATTTCGCCGTAAGCAACCGTCCACTGGACAAAATCAAAGCTGATGCCCTCGTTATCGGCCTGGGCAAGAAGAGCGACCTGCCTGAGGTGCTCCCCGACGCCACTCGAAAGCAGATTTCTGCCTTTATCAAGGCTGGCGACTTTAATGGCAGCAAGGGCCAACACGCCTGGCTGCACGGCCCGGAGGATATGGCTGCCGCTCGCATCCTGCTGGTCGGCACGGGCGACAACACCCCCTCCGACTCACAATGGCAGACGCAACTACGCAGCACCGTGAAAGCGCTGCAAAACGCCCCGATCAAGCATGCCGTCTGCCTGCTCGACAGTACCCTTGCGCAGACACTGGAGTGGCAGGTGCGTGAAGGCTCGCGCATCGTAGAAGAGGGCTTGTACCGATTTGACCAGTACCGCAGCCAGCCGGCAGCGGCAAGCAAACTGGCCAAGTGGACCTACTGGCATGCAGAGAAAGATGCCAGCCTGGGCAAAGCTCACAAGACCGGCAAAGGCGTCGCCGCAGGCGTCAATCTGGCCCGCGATCTGGGCAACCTCCCCCCCAATGACTGCTATCCGGAATACCTCTCCGGAGTTGCCCGCGAGCTGGCCAAGCAGTATGAAAAGCTGACCGTCAAAGTGGTCAGTCAGGCCCAGGCTGAAAAGATGGGCATGGGGGCTTTCGTCGCCGTTGCCAAAGGCTCTGAGCGCCAGGGGCAAATCATCGTCATGGAATACAAAGGCAGCAAACCCACCAAGCAGGGCCCCGTGGCACTGGTGGGCAAAGGCATCACCTTTGATACCGGCGGCATCTCCCTGAAACCCGGCGCCAACATGGACGAGATGAAATACGACATGGGCGGCGCCGCCAGCGTTTTCGGCAGCGTGAAAACAGTCTGTGAGCTGGATCTACCGATTCACCTGGTCGCGGTCGTCGCAGCGGCAGAGAACATGCCCGATGGCCGGGCATCTCGCCCCGGCGACATCGTCAAGACCCTGTCCGGCCAGACCGTGGAGATCCTCAACACCGACGCTGAAGGCCGTCTGGTGTTGTGTGATGCGCTGACCTATGTGCAACAGAAGCACAAACCTCACACCGTCATCGACATCGCCACGCTGACCGGCGCCTGTGTGGTCGCCCTTGGCAGCCATGCCCAGGCTGTTTATGCCAACGACGACGATCTGAGCCAGACACTACTGGCCGCCGGTCAGGCGACTGGGGACCGGGGCTGGCCCATGCCGCTGTGGGATGAGTATCAAAGCCAGCTCGATAGCCCCTTTGCCGATATGCAAAACATCGGTGGCCCCAAGGGCGGCTCCATTACGGCTGCCTGCTTCCTGTCCCGCTTCGCAAAAGACGTTAAGTGGGCGCATCTGGATATCGCCGGCACCGCCTGGATCAGTGGCGGCATGAGCAAGGGCGCCACAGGCCGCCCGGTCCCCATGCTTACCCGCTTCCTGATGGATCTGGCAAAATAACGGTCGGGCGACACACCAGCGTTAACCTGCGTCAGACGTCCGACCTCGGACGTCTGACGCCCGAAGGGCCACCATGACCGAAGTCACCTTTTATCTCAGCAGCAAGGCCGGGGATGGCGTTCGCCAGGCGCTGGCCTGGCGAATTGCCGACAAAGCCATGAAACAAGGGCGTCTGGTCTATATTCATTGCCGGAATGAGGAGCATGCACGGCAATTGGACAGCCAGTTCTGGCAAGCTCCGAAGACTGGCTTCCTGCCCCATGCCATTCATCACGAAGGGCAGGCACCGGTGATTCTGGGCCACAACGGCGATCCGGGCGAACACCACGACGTACTCATCAACCTGACGGATCACGTGCCGAATTTCGCCTCCCGCTTCCAGCGAGTCGCGGAAATGATCAGTGGCGCCGAACCCGAAAGACAGGCAGGCAGGGACCGTTTCCGCTTCTACCGTGAGCGGGGTTTCCCGGTCACCACCCATGAACTGGGCTGACAGCAGCGCGGGGACAGACATGAACAACGAGCGCGACACACGCAAACAGGACTTGCTGCGGGAGCTGGGCGATGTCCAGTCCCTGCTGGATGACATGGACAAGGCCCCGCTGCTCGAACCTGCCGACGCCCCCCAGGCTGCACCTGTCAATCACCGGCTGAACAGCGATCAGATTCGCAAGCTGGCCAGCGAGCGCAGCAATCCGTTCCTTCCCACCGCAAGCCCGCCCACCACGCGCCCGGCGCCAGCGACGGCCTCCCCGGCAGGCCCCGCCCCCTCTGCGCCCCGACCGACCCTGAGCAATACCGATATCGACAGGGTTATCGACGAACTGGTGGCCGAAGCCCTGCCCAAGCTGGAAAAAGCCCTGCGCCTGCGTTTGCGCGACGCCCTGCGTCGCAAGAACTAGGGAGCCTCTGAATAACACCAGTGAACCCACGACGGCACCGCCCGGCTTCGCTATAATGCGCCCTCTTTTTTGATGCAGCATCCAAAGGCAACAGGCGCAGATCATGGACAAGACTTACCAACCCGATCGCATTGAGCAATCCTGGTACGAAACCTGGGAAAAAGCCGGTCATTTCAAGCCCTCCGGCCAGGGTGATTCCTACTGCATCATGATCCCGCCCCCCAATGTGACCGGCAGCCTGCACATGGGTCACGCGTTCCAGGACACCATCATGGATACGCTGATTCGTTACCGCCGGATGCAGGGCCGCAACACCCTCTGGCAAGTGGGCACCGACCACGCCGGCATCGCCACCCAGATGGTGGTAGAGCGCAAGCTGGCGGGTGAGGGCACCAACCGCCATGAACTGGGCCGCGAAAAATTCCTGGAGAAAGTCTGGGAATGGAAAGGCGAATCCGGCGGTACCATTACCCGCCAACTGCGCCGCATGGGCGCCAGCGTGGACTGGACCCGTGAGCGTTTCACCATGGACGAAGGCCTGTCCAATGCCGTGCGTGAAGTGTTTGTCCGCCTCCACAAGGAAGGCCTGATCTACCGCGGCAAGCGCCTGGTGAACTGGGACCCCAAGCTGCACACCGCCATTTCTGATCTGGAAGTGGAAAACGTGGAAGAGCAGGGCCATATGTGGCACTTCCGCTACCCGCTTTCTGATGGCTCGGGGCATCTGGTAGTCGCCACCACCCGCCCGGAAACCATGCTCGGGGATACCGCCGTTGCCGTACACCCGGAAGACCCCCGCTACAAGGACATGATCGGCAAGACCATTCGCCTGCCCCTCGCCGATCGCGACATCCCCATCATTGCCGATGATTATGTCGACCCGGACTTCGGCTCCGGCTGCGTGAAGATTACCCCCGCCCACGACTTCAACGATTATGAAGTGGGCAAACGCCACGACCTGCCGATGATCAATATCCTGACCATCGATGCGGCCCTCAATGACGAGGTCCCGGAAGCCTACCGCGGGCTGGACCGTGTGGACGCCCGCAAGAAAGTGGTCGACGACCTGGATGCCCTCGGCCTGCTGGAAAAGGTGGCCGATCACACCCTGCAGGTGCCCCGTGGCGACCGCTCCGGTGTGATCATCGAACCCTATCTGACCGACCAGTGGTTTGTGGCGGTAGAAGAACTGGCCAAGCCGGCCATCGCCGCGGTAGAGAACGGTGATATCCAGTTCGTGCCGAAGAACTACGAAAACATGTACTACTCCTGGATGCGAGACCTGCAGGACTGGTGTATCTCCCGACAACTCTGGTGGGGCCACCGCATCCCGGCCTGGTATGACGCAGACGGCAATGTCTATGTGGGTCGCAGCGAAGAGGAAGTGCGCGCCGATAACAATCTGGGCGACACCCCCCTCAGCCAGGATGATGACGTCCTCGACACCTGGTTCAGCTCTGCCCTGTGGACCTTCTCTACCCTCGGCTGGCCGGACGATGAAGAAACCCTGCGCACCTTCCACCCCACGGATGTGCTGGTCACCGGCTTTGACATCATCTTCTTCTGGGTTGCGCGGATGATCATGATGACCCTGAAGTTCACCGGTGAGGTGCCCTTCAAGAAGGTTTACGTACACGGCCTGGTCCGCGACAACGACGGGCAGAAAATGTCCAAGTCCAAAGGCAACGTACTTGACCCTCTGGACATGATCGACGGCATCCAGCTCGAAGAACTGGTCGACAAACGCACCAAGGGCTTGATGCAGCCGCAGAAAGAAAAGCAGATTGCCAAGCGCACCCGCAAGGATTTCCCGGACGGTATCAACGCCTACGGCACCGATGCACTGCGCTTCACTTTCCTGTCGCTGGCCTCCACCGGACGCGACATCAAATGGGACATGGGCCGCATCGAAGGCTACCGGAACTTCTGCAACAAGATCTGGAATGCCGCCCGCTACGTGATGATGAACACAGAAGGCCAGGATTGCGGTCTTGAAGGTGAAGTCGAGCTGTCACTGGCCGACCGCTGGATCATCTCTGCCCTGCAGCGTGCCGAGCAGGAAGTTTGTGACGCCCTGGACAGCTTCCGCTTTGATGTGGCCAGCCACGCCGCCTACGAGTTTATCTGGAACGAGTACTGCGACTGGTATCTGGAGCTGTCCAAACCGGTCCTGTATGGCGACGACTATTCCGACGCCCAGAAGCGCGGCACCCGTCGTACACTTGTGCAGGTACTGGAAGCCATCCTGCGGCTGGCCCATCCGTTCATGCCGTTCATCAGCGAAGAGATCTGGCAAAAGGTGGCTCCGCTGGCAGGCAAAGGTGCCAGTGAAGGCAGCACTATCATGCTGCAGGCCTACCCCGCCGCCGATACCAACCGTATCGACGCCGACGCGGAAACCGGTATCGCCTGGATCAAGGGGGTCATCACCGCGGTGCGCAACATCCGTGGCGAGATGGGTATTCCACTGGGCAAGGCACTGCCGCTCTACCTGCACAACGGCAAGGACAGCGACAAGGCGCTGCTGGATGCCAACCGCAACTTCCTCAGTAAACTGGCCAAACTCGAATCCATCACCTGGCTAACCCCGGACGACTCCGCCCCGGCATCAGCTACCGCGCTGGTCGGTGACATGGAAATCCTGGTGCCCATGGCTGGCCTGATCGACAAAGATGCGGAGATCGATCGTCTGGGCAAGGAAATCGACAAGCTGCGCAAGGAAGTGGGGCGTGGAGAAGGAAAGCTGAAAAACCCGAACTTTGTCGACAAGGCTCCCCAGGCCGTCGTCGACAAGGAAAAGGCCAAGCTTGACGATTACCGCTCACAGCTTGCCAAACTCGAAGAGCAGCTCGAAAAGATCAAATATCTCTGACCCTATAACACAGGAATCCGAGTCATGGATGACCCGCGTCGTGCCCGCATCCTGATAGCCGCTCAGGAAGTCTTCGCCCGAGAAGGCTTCCGTACCGCAGAGGTGAAAACCATTGCGGAACAGGCGGCCGTGGGCAAGGCCACGATCTACAAGTTCTTTTCTTCCAAGGAAGCCCTGCTGCTGACCATCGTGGAAGAGAACCTCAACGATATCCGCGACATCATTCTTTCCGCATTGATGAGCGTAGAACCGCCCCTTGAGCGACTGGAAAACCTGTGTCGCAATGTGGCCCGTTATCTGGAACAGAACCAGGCCTTTTCACGGGTGCTGATTCAGGAAGCCGGGGATTTCATGGGCGACATCCAGCGCAACTATCTCGCGCTGATCGAACAGAATCTTCCCGTGGCCGACGCCTTTTTCAACGAACTTCGCAAAGATGGCTACTTCGTTGCCCTGCCCACTCGCGATACCATCCTGTTAATGGTAAACCTTGTCATCGGCACCACCTACACTTGGGCCCTCACCGGCGAGGGCAGCCTGGAAGCTCAAGCCGCTGACTACATGAAGGTGTTGATCCGCGGCCTCAGATAAGATGAGACGAGATCATGCGCCTTATGATTATTTTCACCGCCCTGCTGACCGCAAGCCTGGTCCATGCAGGTTCACTTCATGAACTTGCCGACGGACCACTCCGCAGCACAGAAGAAAAAGCCCGTAACGAATACCGCCACCCGGTAGAAACCCTGAAATTCTTTGATGTCCAACCGGATATGACCGTGGTGGAAGTCTGGCCTGGCAGCGGCTGGTATACCTCTATCCTCGCGCCCTGGCTGCATCAGCACGGCACGTTCTACGCCGCCCATTTCCCTGAAGACAGCGACGTGCCTTTTTACCGCCGTTCAGTCACCCTCTTCAAGGCACGGCTGGCGAAAACGCCAAGCCTTTATGATCACGTCCGCGTCACCGCCCTGAATCCACCCACTCATACCGTGATTGCGCCAGCAGGCACAGTGGACCGCGTCCTCACCTTCCGCAATGTTCATAACTGGGCCAAAGCCGGTAAAACCGAAGCGGTATTCGCCAGTTTCTACGATGCGTTGAAGCCGGGAGGAATTTTGGGGGTAGTGGAACACCGTGCCCCGGAAGTTCGGCCTTTGGAGCGCCAGATTGAAACGGGCTATATGAGTGAGGGGTATGTGATCGAGCAGGCGGAAAAAGCCGGTTTCACGCTGGTGGAACGTTCAGAGATCAACGCCAACCCGAAAGATGAAGCCAATCACCCTGCCGGCGTCTGGACGCTGCCGCCCAGCTTGCGCCTCGGCGACAAGGACCGGGACACCTACCTGGCGATTGGTGAAAGTGACCGGATGACGCTCAAGTTTATCAAGCCGAAGGAGTGACCTCCGGCCTGATCGGGAGCAACAAGGGTCAGGCGCCTGGGCGTTCCAGCATGCCCGGCGTCGCCTCGCCCAGCACCAGCGATTCCGCGATACCGATTGCCACGCGCTGACACTGCTCCAGCCGCTCCTGGGAGAAACCGCCATCCTCAAAGATGTACAGGGAATAGTTTTCCATCATCCACAGCATGGTACGGAACACCAGCGGATCATAATCACGACCAGTAAAGCGACTGATCTGGGCTGTCAGCACTTCAGACGAAATTGCCTGAGCCCGCTCCCGATGGGGGGCCAGCGCAGAAGCGGAAGACCGCGCCTCTTCCATCATCAGCTTGATGATCGGCCCCATGCTCACGTGATAAGCGAAGTACACCTTGGTGGTGTTGCGGATAATATCCTTCGCTGAGCCCGCCTGTTTCACTTCCTTGTGGAAGTGCAGCAGCATATTGTCCACAAAGATGCGGTAAATGCTTTCCAGCACATCCATCTTGTTGCGGAAGTATTTATAGAAGGTGCGACGCGACACGTCAGAGGCATCCAGCAGGTGCTGTACAGTCGTACGTTGCAGTCCACGCTGGGCAAACACCTGCATGGAATGGATCAGGATCTCGGCACGGGCCTGGGATCGCTGTCCCCCTTCTTCCCGGGCATGAACCTCAAGAACCTGGTTCACCACCTGACGGATTGCATCAATGTCGCTGCTCTTGTTCTGCACCTGACAAATACCCCTGAGAATGTATACTTTTCGCTAGCTTAACCAACGCTTCACGCAGAGTAAACACTGAGTTTATCCTCCGCCATGACCGTTTTGCTCAGGGCTTGGCCGTTCTTCCAGCGTTTCCAGATCTTCTCGTGGAAGTGATACGCCACTGTATTCACGCAGGGCTCAACCAGGGCTGTCGCCCCACCAATGCGCCAGTCTCCGGTCATTGCCCAGACCACGAAAAAGGCCACCGAAATATGCATTACACCAAAGCTGACTGTCTTGACCATGATAATTACCTCATTAACTGAGATTGATTATCATGCCCAACATAAAAATAGTTAAGCGCTATTGAATTATTACTTTGATAGCAAAAAACTATAAACGACGTTAATCCTTGTAAAGCTGCGCTCCCGGCTCTCCTCTTTGCTCTTCGACCCGGCTACTCTGTCATTCTGTTCACTCTGGCAGGAAATGGGATGACCACGCACAGTTTTCTTATTCTCCATGGCAAGCAAGCGGCTAACGAAGCAGTTCGTAACGCCGTCATGAAATGGCGGGAGCAAGGCCACCATATTGCCGTCCGTGTCACCTGGGAAGGGGGCGATGCCGAACGCTACGTCCAGGAAGCCCTGGACGCTGACTACCGCACATTAATCGCCGGCGGGGGCGACGGCTCCATCCGCGATATTGCTCATGCCATGCTTGCCAGTGGTCGTGACGACCTGTCTCTTGCCATCTTGCCTCTTGGCACGGCAAATGATTTCGCCACTGCTGCCGGGATCCCCCAGGACATGGAAGAGGCGTTATCCCTTGTTGGCCGTCAGGCTTCTCCCTGCGATGCAGTCAGGATTAATGATCATTACTTTCTGAACATGGCCACCGGCGGGTTTGGAACTGAAGTCACCACACAAACGTCGGAAGAGCTGAAAAACCTGTTAGGCGGTGCAGCCTACTTCCTCACAGGGCTAAGCAAATTCACCGAAATCACGGCAGCCAAAGGTCGCTTCAGTAATGGTGACTTCGAATGGGAAGGGGAGTTTCTGGCTGCCGGTCTCGGAAACGGCCGCCAGGCAGGCGGCGGTCAACAACTCTGCCCGGATGCCGTGATCAATGATGGACTGCTCGATGTAGCGATCTTGCCTGCAGATATGGACTTACTGGCGGGAGTCCGTGAGCTGTTTGATAGCGAGGCACGGCAGGACCCGGATCACGAAGGGCTGTTTGTTCGGGCAAGAGTCGCCTCACTGACCGTCGAGACGCCCTCAGCCATGCACTTCAATCTCGATGGTGAGCCCCTCAAGGATACCCGCTTTGAGGTAGCAGTGGTGCGCGACCGCATCTCACTGCACCTCCCGGAAGATTGCCCGTTACTGGGATGATGCCATGGAGGCAGAGGCATCTGTCGCTCTCGAACAGCGCAGGATAAACTCACGCACCCGCTGACGACGGTTATCCAGTTTATGACCATAAAGGGGGAAATGCTGCCATACCCCCTGATCCCGCACCCCATAACGGCGCGTCGCGACCGCCACCACCATCATACCGGTACGGATGACGCCCATTTCGCAATGCACCAGGCAACGGCTGCCCTCGCGATCAAGCTCATCCATCATCTGGCCAATCTGGGCTTCGCTAGGCGGCGTATCCTGGGCCATTGGAATGTTGACCAGACGAATGCCATGGCGCTCACAATAACGCTTCTGACGGTGGTACCAGCCGCCTTTCACGTACTCATTTTCGAGTCGTAGATTAACGATGGTATTCACCCGGAAAATCCGGTGCATTACCCACAAGCCGACCGGCCCAAGCGTACCACTTCGGTAGAGCTTTCCCGCTTTTACAGATCGAAAGTGGTACATCAGTTTATGGTAGCGATAGGCAAGGAACGCGATGGCTGCCACCAAAATGCATATATAAAAGATCATCGGGTATCTTCCGTCATCTCTGGTCTGACCAACCAGCATGGGGACGGCATGGGTATGCTTGATGACGACGGTTTTTCGGTTTGGTGACAGAGCCACATACTTGCTTGTGGGAGCCATGCTTGCATGGCGATTGAGGTGTTGAAGGCAGGCTCCGACGGGCGACCGTTTTTTGTGTTGGCGTGGGGGCGTGTTTGGGGTTTAGCGTCGGGCATGTTGCGGCTGGCGGCTGGCGGCTGGCGCGATTATGGCCTACTTAGGTAGCGAGCCAGCTCGCTATCCCTTCGGGACGCCTGCGGCGCCTCACCCTGGCACCTTCGGTGCA